>JBMFSZ010000367.1:0-3785 GCA_049967315.1 Desulfomonilaceae bacterium | reverse complement strand
GGTTTATTCATCGTAACGATTGACGTTTCCTGAAATTGTGCTCATCGCAATAGGGAATCGCTATGCGACGGCTTTGTTCTGAGCGTCCGGCATTTCTCCTGAGGAATCGTCAGAATCCGCCCTTATCAAACAATCCGCTTGAAAAGCGGTTTGCATAAAAGCGCGCTCGACGTCTTGAATTGTAAACATACTTTGGTCGACAATTGCTCGGCTATACGGAGATTTAACAATGAAGCAAACAGAATATTCTCAAATAGTGAAAGCAATCGACAAGGCCTATCGCGAACTCGCTCGCCTTACACTCGACCAAAGCTCAGGATTATCAACCGGGAAAAGCTTTTCAGACATTGTCCCGTCAGACTCAATCTTTCTGGATGAAACGGTCATTAATGATCTTCGGGCCATGGCTGAATCGGAATCACGTCCTGAGAACAAAGACATGACGGAACGAGTTTATATAGCCTGTATGGATCTTGCCATCGAAGCAGAGAATTCCTCTTTGTCCGACATGTTCAGGTTCTATATGGAAAAAGGAAGAATGATTGTCCAAGGCCAGAAAATACCAGCTCTCGAAATTGTCCCTTGGCTCCAAAAACAGGACGATTTTGAGTTACGGGAAGAGATGCGCAAGGAAATTGGTATTTTTTCTCGAGCTATTTTAAATCCTATTTTATTAAGTATTTTAGACACTACAATCAGGACAATCCGAAACAAATTTGGATATGAAGGCTACGTTCCTTATATTGAATATAAAAGACAGTGTTCTTTTGTGGATTGGCAAGACACCTTCCTAAAATTTCTTTCTGATACCGACGATGTTTATTTTTCAAGCGCTAGCGCCTGGGTTGAAAAACAACTCGGGCATCCTTTGGACGAATTGAACAGGACGCACGCCTTGCGCCTACTCCGGATCAACCATTTTGACAGGTATTTTGAGAAAGATTCGATCACCAGACCCGTAACGGAGACGTTTCGCTGGCTTGGATTAGATCTCGACACTCGAAAAGACATTATAATTGACATAGACGACGCCCCTGCAAAAAATCCTAATGCTCTTTGTGTTCCTGTAGAGTTGCCCGGAGAAATTCATGTGTTGCTGAAACCAATTGGAGGGTTGATTGACCTGGAGGCCCTTTTACACGAAATGGGGCATGTTTTTTTTATTTCCGGTTTCCCGCCTGATTCCCCGATAGAATACCGTAGACTCTCACGATCTTCAGCCCTCGATGAATCTATTGCCTTCCTTTTTATGCAATTGATAGAGAATCCGGCGTGGCTCCGGAATGTGGCCAAAGTAGAGTCTACAGACGCTGACAAGTTAAGCGCTCTGGCGAAGACCAAGAGATTGCTTCTGATACGTCGTCATATCGGAAAGTTCCTTGCGGAAAAGGAGCTTTTCGAAAATGGAACGTTCAAGGAATCCGGCTATTACTCCAAATGGCTAAATCGTGCAACCGGATTCAATTATGAACCTGACAGCTACCTCATCGATATGGATCAGGACTTTTATTCAGCAGAATACGTTTGGGCCTGGGCTGGCGCAGATCTTATTCAGAGCCATCTGTACTCTGAATTTGGAAATGAGTGGTTTCAAAACCCCGAAGCCGGTAACTTCCTACGGAACATATCGGTAGACGGCCGTAAAAATTCGCTCGGGCAAGTCGTCTCAAAATTTTGCGGTAAAATTTTGAGTATGCCCTCATTTTAATTTTATCATCCGGGTTGGCGTTTTCGTTCCGAATTATTAAATGTATAATTCAGACTCGTTGCGGAGGCCAGCATTGGATCAAATCGGAGTTGTGCAGACCAAGTTCCTCCAGTTTGATGGGTTGAGACTTGAGTCCGGGTTATATCTGACTCCCATAACGGTAGCTTACGAGACCTATGGAGAGCTGAACGACAAAAAGGATAACGTCATCCTGGTGCTACACGCTCTCTCAGGTGACGCCCACGCGGCTGGTCTGGACGAAAATGGTAGAGCTGGCTGGTGGGACGGGATGATCGGCCCTGGTAAAGGGATCGATACAAACAAGTATTTTGTAATCTGCTCTAATTGCTTGGGAGGATGCAAAGGCACTACCGGTCCCGTCAGTATCAATCCCGAAACCGGCGCTCCTTACGGCAGGTCTTTCCCTCTGATTACAATCGGTGACATGGTGAATCTGCAGGCCATGCTCGTTGAAGAGCTGGGCATATCGAGACTGCATGCGGTAATTGGGGGTTCGATGGGCGGAATGCAGGCCCTGGACTGGGCATGCCGTTACAGTGATAAAATCAGGTCCGCGATAGTCATTGCTGCAACCGCTCGGCTTTCTCCTCAAGGGATCGCTTTCAATTGGGTCGGCCGAAACGCCATCTTGTCTGACCCTGTTGCCCCAATTAAAAACGGCCCATCAATTGATGACAAACACCAAACCGGGCGTGGTCTGGCTGTGGCGCGCATGATTGGCCACATCACCTATTTGTCCGAAGAAACCATGGAAGCCAAATTTGGCAGGAAACGAACTCTCAGAGATATGGACGGGACAACATATAGTCTCACAGAGAGTGAGGGGCTTGGAGGAGAATTCGAGATTGAATCTTACCTTCAACATAAGGGTAGTTCTTTCATGGAAAGATTCGACGAGGATTCGTACATCATAATCACCAAGGCCATTGATTATTTTGACCTCGTCAGGCAACACGGTGATCTCGTAAGCGCTTTTAAAAACATCTCTGCCAAAATGTTCGTAATCTCCTTTACATCAGATTGGCTTTATCCTACCTCAATGTCCCTGGCCATAGTCAGGGCGTTGCAAGCAGCCAAAAAGCACGTTTCGTTCGTTGAAGTGGATTTGCCGTATGGACACGATTCTTTTCTCGTGCCACAGGGCATGCCCAACCTCACCAGAATAGTAAGAGGTTTTCTAAAAGGTGTCTGACCAGATTAGAGAAATCCGCACACCATTTCACGAATTCGAGGTCGGATTCAACATCATCATAGATCTGATCGCTCCGGGAACCAGAGTCCTGGACTTGGGCTGCGGCTCAGGCACTTTACTGGCAAGACTTCGTGATGAAAAGGAAGTTGAAGGCTGCGGTGTCGAACTTGACCAGGAAAAGGTCATACGCTGCACAGAGAGAGGGATAAGAGTAATGACTCTCGACCTTGATCACGGTCTCGAAGGCTTTCCCGATTTGAGCTACGAGTACGTGGTCCTGAGCAGAACCCTGCAACAAATACTGAATCCTGAACTACTGGTACGTGAGATGTTGAGGGTGGGATCCAAATCAATAATCGCCTTCCCCAATTTTGGTCAGTGGCTAATAACACTCAAATATCTTTTCACGGGACGCACCCCTGTTGTGAAGACCTTTCCGCGCCCCTGGTACAATACGCCCGATATCCATCGGGTCACCATAAGTGATTTTCGGCATTTCATAGATGACATTGGCGGAAAAATTGAGAAAGAGATATTCATCATCAAGGATAACCCTGTGACAAACATCCTTTGGCCGAATGGCCGTGCGGAATGGGGCTGCTTTCAGATATCGGCTCACTGATTTAGAATCACATAGTTTGTCCCCACTGGAATTATTGCGCTGCAATCCGAATCAACCTCAACTCCACTGCTATGCCATCAATCTTTATTCCTGAAACGCGGGTCCTGTTCATTTTTCGAAATCTTCTCCGATTATGCTTGACCAAAGCTGGACAATTGTCTTAATCTAGAGCTGGTTTCAAAAATGCCATGTGACCGACATTTCTGGGGTATTAAATAAGTAGTTGTACTTTTTGGTGTTTT
>JBMFSZ010000366.1:0-3792 GCA_049967315.1 Desulfomonilaceae bacterium | reverse complement strand
CAAACTGATTCGGATTGAACATATACGGAGATTTCGATCTTCGGCGCAAAATTCATTGAATTTCCGAGGCGCTTTATTCCGATCAAGATTTTAGTCGGGAGTTTTGACTAATTTTTTCAGTTTTCAGAGACGAGAATCTTGTCGATCACGGCCCACGTATTTAGATTAATTAATGTTATTTTAATATTGTTCGTAAATAATGGAAGCTTAGCATTATTAGGGGCAAAAAGTGTCCAAGGAAATCGTCATCGAGTATTCCCGTGTACGAGCATCTAATTTAAACCCAAAAAAGGAGGTATTGGACGTGGATCAAAAAGCCAGAGACAAAAAGAGACAGAGCGTAATTGAGGTCCTTAATAAGGCGCGCGCAATGGAATTGCAGGCCATTACACAGTACATGAACCAGCATTACAATCTCGACGATATGGACTATGGAGAAATGGCGGCAAAGGTGAAGCTCATAGCAATTGACGAAATGCGCCACGCCGAAATGTTTGCGGAACGAATCAAGGAACTGAATGGCGAACCGACCACCGAACCAGCGGGAAAAGCACAGAAAGGTCAGGAAATTAGAGCAATCTTTTCATTTGACGCAAATTTGGAAGATGACACTATAGACACTTATAATCAATTCGCCCTAGTGTGCAGGGAAAATGGCGACAGTACGAGCTTCAAGCTTTTCGAAACAATCATTGACGAAGAACAGGCCCATTTTAATTACTTTGACACGGTAAGCGAACACATAAAGACTTTAGGCGATACCTATCTTGCCAAGATAGCAGGAACGCCTTCCGCAACAGGGCTGCAGACACAAGGATTCGTCGCCAGACAAGGCGCAGCAGACACGACCGGAGCCGCTTAATCTGTTGGTATTTATGAGTTTTTTTGCGAGTCTAACATTAAACAAGGGGAAAAGAAATAGTTCTTTTCCCCGCTTTAGTCGGACAGGACACATGACGAGAAATTAGGAATTATTCTGTCTGTGTCTATAAAAACACCTTCAAACAGTTGTGCAACAACCTTTGAAAGGTGAAAACTCAATCAATTACCATCACATTTGAAGATCTACCCGATCTTCACCTCCGTGGAGAAGCGCCACCATGAGGCTAAGATATTCACGCAGATGCCTTGTGATCAGAAAGTTTTGCCTTACAAACTCTTTGCCTTTTAACGCCATTTCCTGAGCCTTCCCCGGCTGCCCCAACAGATAGCGAATACGCAAGGCAGCCCCCTCAGGAGTGCTTACCAGAAACCCGGTATGGTGATCAATTATCTGCAACCGAATACCCCCGGTATCGCCGCCTATTACAGGTTTGGCTTTCCAAAGGCCTTCCGTGACGGTTAGGCCAAAACCTTCCTTTATAGACTTCTGAATGATGAAACTGGCCCCTCTCTGAAGAGCATTGATGGATCTATGCGCATCCGGCGGAAGTACCAGTATCTTAATATCGGGATCATCGTTAGCCTCTTCCCGAACTTCTCTGAGCACAATGTCTCCTTCGGGATCATCGGAAGCGCCCCCACCCGCAAGAACTAGCTGAAGCCCCGGGCTAAATCTCTTTGCCAACCTGAACGCCCTTATCACGCCGACAGGATCCTTAAACCTGTCGAAACGGGAGACCTGGAGAATGATTGGGCGATCAGGGTCGAGATCGAAATGGTCTTGAGTTTCGCGAATTTCTCCGGGTGTAAGTTCTATGTTTTTTTGACCGAGAGGGTCTATACTGGGTGGCACAAGATACTGAATATGAGGAAGTGGTTGGGCAAAATCGGCGAGGGAAAATATGCTGGCGTCATAATCAATTGCGAACTCTCGTAAGTACTTCCAAATCGGACGATAAGGGTGGCTAAGATCGATATGACAACGCCAGAGCCATTTCCCGCGCCTGTTGGGAATCCATTTCAATAGAGGTAGCGGTTGAGGGTCGTGGATGAACACCATGTCAGCGTCTTCCAGCACATGGCGCAAGGCTTCCGCATTCTCCTGGTTGGTGAGCTCGTATGTTTTTAAGAGCAAATCGGATATTGGAGAATATTTCCCTTGCAAAACATTATGAAAACTTTTCGTACATTCGTAAAATTTTTCCTCACCTTTTATAACTTCCCATCGGGCATCAATGCCAAGTTCATTGGTAAGGGGCACAATCCGTTCCAGTATTTCCGCTACTCCTCCACCAACCTTTGTGGAGTTAACGTGCACAACCTTCATACCTTTTAATGGAGCCGAAATTTCGCGAATATGATGAATGACGTCTTCGCCCACAATTGGGGAATAATCGTCTATTGATCTCATTTTAAAGCCTCTCTGAAGCCCATTCTCAGAATCGTAGCCAGCTTGCGACGGAGCGCCACTAGTGTCATGAAATAAGGGTCTATTGAAGCCAGTTTTTCACAAATCGGTTCAAAACGGCTACCGAACCCTTTTAACCATACCTGAAAATCACCGGCGCCTTTGGGATACCTGCGTCTGGCATCGATCACGTGGTAGAAAATGCTCCCAACTGACATTTTGGATACAAGATCAGGCAGATGCTCAGGTTCATCAATACGCCAACCCGTATCAAACACTACGATCTGGGAGCGTATAAAATGGAACTGGCGATCGGCAGGTACCCAGGCAGGATGGTCTACTTCCTCCAACCTTTGCTCGAGGATTTCCACCAATTCACGGCGCAAAGATTCGAGGTCATCGAAATCAGTAGGATCTATGACCGCGAGACGTTCAGCGAGAACGTTGTCATGAAGTCTATAATGACTCCAATTCGCGAAATCATTATTGAACTGTGGATCGTCAAAACGGGGTTGAAGCAGTCCACCCCAAAAGTGGTAATAGATGCTGCCTTCGTGAATGGCAAGCGTGTGATCCCTTAGTTCCCTCAGGTTTTGCGCTCTTTTTCCTGTGCTTATTGCTACGAGGGCGCAGTCGCGAACCACAAATGGAAAATTTTCCGTATTTTTAGAAGACACGAAACCTCCTTAAAATTTGAAGTCCCTTATAAGATTCTGGTCAGTGGAGGTACAGGGAAATTTCCTGCGGTTGATGCTAATTCACTAGAAGAGCCACGGGGAATGACTGAAGAACATTGGCCACATCCAGGCTCCGTTCAAATTCAAGTTCTTCCCCGGTTATACTATTTCTACAGCTACCACTAATCCGCCTTGGCAACACAAGTTGTGTATCTTTCCACGCTGCTATTCCTAGTGGTATGGAACCATCAGGCACAACAATAGTACAAAGTCGAGGGGTCACTGTTATGCTCCAATTTTCGGAGTTAGCTCGAGCAAATGCAACTATATGCCTTGCAAAAGTACCCGTACTCCGAATGGGTATGTATTCACCTTTCTCAAATAGTTCCGGCCATGCCTTCCTCGTCCGCATTGCCCTCCAAATTAAAAAAAGCTTTACCCGGCCATCATTGAGGTCTGACAGTAATTCGTCCAAAAGGTTCTTGAGGTTCGATCCGGCCTTTCCACGCAGTTCATTAAGGAAATGCATCCTCTTTCGAAAATCAACGGGTCTTCGGTTGTCAGGATCCACCAGATTTAAACTCCACAATTCAGTGCCCTGATAAAAATCCGGGACGCCTGGACTTGTTATTTTCAGCAGCGTCTGGGAGAGAGAATTCAGCATGCCAAACCTTGCTATCCTTGTGACAAACTCAAGGAGATCCGTAAGGAAAGCATTATCTTCCGATGGTTCCATAATTGACTCAAGGAAAGACGTATAGGCATCCTCGTAAGCAGTGTCTGGCTCAACCCAGGCCGTATGGACCTTTGCCTCTCTGACAGCCT
>JBMFSZ010000365.1:0-3793 GCA_049967315.1 Desulfomonilaceae bacterium | reverse complement strand
AGCTAAAAAACGGGAATATTTTACTGGGGTAAGCTGATCCTCCTCACCAACAACAATTAAAGTTGGGACCGAAATTTCATGAACAGAATTCATGACATCAAACTCGTTACAAGAGCTCAAATCTCCGTGAATGATCATTGGGTCAGATTTTCCGTATTTTTCTTCAATCGATCGCCTTAATTCGTCAGAACATGATCCTGACAGACAATAGGACGCCAGCAATCGCAGCGCCGTAGCAGGTTCATTTACAAGTCCGTCAAGCAAGGCTGGCAGTACTCTTAACCGGGCGCCTGCCCCGATTAAACCAGTAGCTACCAACCAGGGCTGGGGATGAATGGCCATCCATTGAGTTATGGCGCTACCAAGAGAACAACCCATTAAAACAACAGATTTAAGCCCCAAGCTGTCTACAAATTTTTCCACCCATCTCGCATAGCCGGGAACAGTCCTTTCTCCAGGCGGATCGGATTTCCCGTGGCCAGGTAACTCTATCGCCAAGACAGCGCCGGGGGCTGACAACCCATCAAGCTGGAAACGCCAGTCCTCTCTGTCTCCTCCTGAACCGTGAATGAACAACAATGTTGTTTGTGACGGATCAAAATTGCTACGTGAACATCCATACCCGATACGTCTTCCGTCTATGATCATCTCATCCATGCTCTGACACCCTTGCCATCTTTCAGTCAAGCGCTGAAAGTTAGCCATATCAACCTTATCTTAAAAGATTATTCGAGACTCATTCCTTTGGGGACTACAACTACACCGCCGTGAGATATAGTAAAACGCTGTCGGTCCCGATCATGATCATAACCAATTATAGCCCCATCCGGAATATAAACTTCATGATCAATAATTGCCTTCTTGATCTTTACATCTCTCCCAATTCGACATTTGTCCAATAAAACCGAATCCTCTACCGTACTTCCTTCACCAACCAGAACACCATGCGAAAGGACCGATCGCACAATTCTTGCTCCAAAAATTAAACAACCACCTGAAATTATGCAGTTTACTGTCTCCACTCCTCCGGATACAGAACAATTGGATAAATAGGATGCCACTATCTTGGCTGGTGGAACTTGCTCCTGATAAGTCCTTATGGGCCAATCTTGGTCATACAGATTACACAAAGGCTTTTCCGAACACAGATCTATGTTTGCTTGCCAGTACGCGTCAAGTGTTCCGATGTCTCGCCAATAATTCCCGGATTCATTATTGGCTTCCCTAAAATTGTGAACGTAAACCTTGTTGGATTTTATCATTTTGGGGACAATGTTTTTACCGAAATCATGTGATGAATTAGCGTCCTTTACATCGTCAATCACATTTTTCACCAGACACTCGGTATTGAAAATGTATACCCCCATCGAAACAAATGACCTGTCGGGTTTACCCGGAACAGATTTCGGATTGGCCGGCTTCTCCTCCCAGTCAACAATGCGGAAATTATCATCACATCCTATGACACCAAACGCCCTGGCTTCATCTCTTGGAGCTTCTACTCCGGCAACAGTAAGGTCCGCGCCTTTTTCTATATGGAAAGCTAACATATCATTATAATTCATCTTATAGACGTGGTCACCGGAAAGAATTAGAACCCGTTTAGGACGCTCCCTCTGCAGGATATATATATTCTGGTAGATACTGTCCGCCGTTCCCCTGTACCATCGATCCACGTTTCTTTGCTGCGGTGGAATACATTCAATGAATTCATCCAGTTCATGGTTAAAAATGTTCCAGCCCAGGCGAATATGACGGTCCAAAGAAACAGACCGGTATTGGGTAAGGACATAAATTCTTCTGATATCCGAATTGAGGCAGTTGGAAAGAGTAAAATCAACTATCCTGTAAATTCCGCCGAACCTCACCGATGGTTTAGCCCTTGCCTTAGTCAATGGATAGAGGCGTTCCCCTTTTCCCCCTGCCATGAGAATGCACGAAGTCCCTTTCATTTCGTTTTTGAGATTCATTCGTTTAGCAACCTTCTGATTTCCGCCTTCAGCCTGGACGTGTCAGAAGATTTTACTACGTACGCGTCCGCTCCCCACGTCGTAAAATCGTCCTTGTAATGACTGAAAGCAGTGTTGAGTATTATCGGAATCCCCTTGTCCTTACCTAACAATTTCTCCAGTGTTTCAACCCCATCCATTCCAGGCATTTGTATGTCGAGAACTATTAAATCAGGGGGAGCATCTTCTACCTGTTGGAGAGCTTCCAAGCCCGAATGAACAAGAGTAACTGAATATCCCTCGTCTTCAAGCTCCATCTTGTAAAGCTCGCAAATATGCTTTTCGTCATCGACAACCATTATGCGTTTCATTTCTCGCCTCACGCATGAAACTCCGGATCCAAAACTATAGACTTCCTGTGATTGCCTTCCTTATGTCATTTCTTAACTGCTGCGACAAGTCCCTCGTCCCTTTATCCAAAGCCTGAACCAATGACTTGGCGCTGGTATCCTCACTTCGAACTTCCAGAACATAATCCTTTTTCATTAATTTGTTCTTTCCTGCAATACGGGGTTCGAAGTCTATCAAGCTAATTTCCATCTCAATTAGCCCTGATCCTTTGGAACCATTTACCACGCCTTGAAATTTTTTAATCGTCCCTTCCAAAGCATATCTATAAGGGACATTGCTGGTTTGATCAACTGCCTTTTGGAACAGGCCTGACGTCTCGAGATCCCTGGTCACCAATTCAGTCAGCATGGTGGAAGGATCTCTAGGCCAGGCATAATTGCTGATATTTTTTGTCTTCGAGTACTGGTCAGAAATTATAAGATTGTGCGTATCGACCGCCGGGTCCATCAGGAATCGATATACCATAATAGTTTCAGGAATTATTAATTCCGAGGTTTTCCCTGGAATCGGATAATTTATTGCGTGAAAGACAATGGCGTCTCTGTTCCAGAGTCCGCAACCACATGACATGACTGTCACCAGCGATATACCTATAACGAGGAGGTCCCAACCAGCTCGAAATTTCAACAATTTTTGTTTCAGCCTAAGTTTTCATTTCAATCTAGTTTGAAACATACCATACCAGTCATTATAAATGAAAGTTGGTAACCTTGGTTATCTGCTTTCACCAGACTTTTCACCAGGGCCGAAAATGATGCTAGAGGGTTTGTTTTTGATCATTCTGGTGAAATCAATGAGATTGTCAGCACTCCTGTCCAATTTTTGAGTTAAGACGCTGATATTGTTATCAGTTCTTCGTATCATTCTGTCCGCGCTTCTCATGGTTTCCGTACTGACCTGTAAAAAGTCATTAGTTTTGTCTATAGTTTTGGATAGAGACTTCCCTAGTTGAACCTTAGACAAATCTTCGTTAATTTTGCGAGCCGCTTCCTTGATTTCACTAATTGCCTCGGCAGCATCAGTACCAATCGAGTCTACTTTTGAATTGGACAGGATTTCGTCCAACTTTGATGAAACCTTCAAAAAGTGATTTGAAATCCTTTCTATATCGAGCGCTTTGAGTTTCTGGAATACGTTTTCGAGCGCAGCGCCAATCTCCTTTATGTCAGAAGGGTAAGTAGGGATAACTCTGTAGCGGGGCTTGAAATCAAGCGCAATGGGCTCCTTATATTGGTCCTTGCTAAAAGAATCCATCTCCAGATACTTTAGACCTGTAAGCCCAAGCAGATTCATTTTAACCCCCAGGTCATCAGTAACTTTAAAATTTCTATTAAGTCCCATCACTACTTCTATCAGTCTGCCGTCAGGCGCCATGCGAATCTTTTTCACTCGGCCTACAGGTACGCCCCTGAACTTGACAGGACTATCCGACT
>JBMFSZ010000364.1:0-3811 GCA_049967315.1 Desulfomonilaceae bacterium | reverse complement strand
GCGCTGCGGGCAATTTTTTAACCCCAGAAAATATAGTGTGGGGGGCAGGGATGAAGTCATACAGGAAATACTCCGACAATGCCTGCGGATCGATCACACGCTTTATGTTAGGGTCTTTGAGCAGGGAAGGAAGTTCCGATGAAAAGGACAGGTTTGTCCCCTCATTACAATAATAAAAGGGTTTTTTACCAAGCCTATCCCTTGCAAAAAACAGTCGCTCCTGCTTGTTATCCCAGACGGCAAAGCTAAACATGCCGTTGAGGAGCGGAAGCATCTTATGGCCCCGGCTCATGTATAATTTTAGTAGAACCTCGGTATCTGAGCCTGTCCGAAATTTTTCGCCCTGTAACTCAAGCGATCTACGCAATTCTTTAAAATTATATATTTCCCCATTAAATACTATAGCAACCAGGCCATCATCTGAAAACATTGGCTGGTTAGCTGCATTCGATAGATCGATGATTGAGAGCCTACGGTGGCCTAAAACGCAGGATTGATACTCGCAGAGGGCTCCAGCGTCAGGTCCGCGATGGACTAGGGCGTCGTTCATCATTTGAACTACTTCCCTCAGCGGCTCATTGGAATAGTTCACAATTCCTGTAATACCACACATTTATAATCCTAATTCCAAAGTTGCCTTCTTAAATTCGAAGACTTATATATAAATTAACATATAATATTTGACATTTGAACTAAACTATGAAAGTTTTCGTTCAACTATGGCCCCGGCTGCAATCAGTTCATGGCCATAAGGGTTCAGACTTTTGAGGAGTCAAGATATGGTCCAGGTTCGTTGCCCCGATTGCGGTTATCTTCAAAGCCTTTCAGAAGAAAGGTTCCTAAACATATCCGAAGATTTTCTCAATTGTCCACACTGTCATGCCAAGATACCCAAGACTTGGAAACCTGTTCAGGTAGATTCTGTTCCTGAGGAAATTAGACACAAAATAATGGCCTTTTCCAGCAGGATACTGAACGGTGGAGAGATTAACAGAGAAGTCGTCTGTGCTCTAGAATCACTTTTCCGAAAATACGGTCCTCTGGAAAACAGTGTACGGGCTCTTGGAGTTGGCTATGCCTCGGTAGGTGAACCAAAAAAGGCCGAGGAATTCCTGACACAGCTCCATAAAGAGGATCCAAACGACAGGGAAATTTTACAGGCGCTCTTAAAAATCAATTTGGAACAAGAGAAATATGATGAAGCTGTAGACGTAGGGCTGAATCTGTACGAAAGTTCCCAAGCTAATGACGATGACATCGGTCGCCTCGGATTGGCATTGATACGCCTGGGAAGGCACGAGGAAGCTCACCGGTTGTTAGACGCCAGTCCTTACAGGGATGTTAAAAATCCTTCCATCAAAAAGGCGCGCAAAGAATTGAATGGAGGATCTGCTATCGGACTAGGGGCGATTCTGGGCGGCAAGGTTCCCTTTAACAAAATATTCTCGATGTCAGGAAAGGAAAGTCTCAAAGCTCTAAGCAACCGTGCGAGATCACTCGTCTCATCACAAGGAAATCATTTGCTGGACTCGTTTCGGGGGACCAAGGAATGCAAAATGGACCAGGAAGACCCTGCTTCAGGATCCCTTAGCCTGGAGTCTTCTTTGTGGACAGGTCATTGTGAATACTGGGTTTACTCTCCAACCTCCGACATTCCAAGCTGGGAGGAGTTGAAAAGAAGTTTTCTTCAGCAATTGACAAACAGACGGAACAGGTCTCGGCAGCTTCAGAACCTTGAAAATCTGATTGCCAGACAAAAACTTACCATTGACTATATTTTACGGGACGAAGCGGAGGAGCTTTTTGAATATCCGGTAGACCTGCTGAATCTAAATTCTCGTGAGCTAGATTCTACCGATTTGAATACCCTAGAAAACGCTCAAATGATAATCCGAATCAGATTTACTGATCTTGCGGAGCTTGCTTCTGAAAACATCATTTTTCTTACGAAATTTGTCGAAGCTGTGAGGGGTGTTTCCGGGGGTGTAATCCAGGACGCTGTTTCACATGTTCTTTGGGGAAATCAGGCGTGGCAAAAAAGCCTTTATGATGACGAGTCCCGTATTGCTCAATCAAATACCTTGGTAGACCTGCTAGACGAGGGTGGCTTAATATGGGCGCATAGTCATGGCATGCAGAAGTTTGGTTTGCCTGATGTGGAACTGGAAGGAGTTCCCAAGGACCTTGGTCCTGCCGCTGCCCGGTTCGTGTTGCGCTTGTGCGAAACCCTTATACACTTGCGAGCTAGGTCCTCTAACATAAATCAGCCAATCAACGTACAGGATTCACCTGTTTTGTGCGCGTTTGAATACCGGGAGACTGATTCTGAGGGCCATTTTCCCGTGGGTAGCTTGGGGATATTCCCCTATCTGAAAGGGAAACGGCCGGAGACTGAGGATGCCCTTTTCGAAGTGTTAAGGTTCTTCAATCGGGTTTCTGGCCCTACCCATAGCCAGGAAAAAAGAGCTACAGTGCCGCCCCGCACTGATTTTGCGCAAAAGCCAATTCTGGATCCTAAATTGATTGAACTGAGACAACGGATTCTGGATGCTCACCGCAAGGCACGTAGTAGTCTGGACATCTTCAGGCAAAGCTTTCAGAATTCTGACTTTGACAAGACCAGGGTGCATGCCGTTAAAGTTGGATTCCCTGCATACGGAGGTCAATACGAGTGGATGTGGATTTCCCTGAACGCTTGGCGAGGTCAGTCTCTTGTCGGTTTTTTAGAAAACGCGCCAGTTCTGCGTAAAGATTTACATAAGGGCTCCAAGGTCAGAATAAACGAGGCCGAAATATTTGACTGGGTCATAGCTAGTGGAGACAACATTGTTGAGGGGGGCTACACGGAGCAGGTGACGCGCGACAATTAATTGCTATTAGGTTTGAGCCAAATTTTTTCGGGAAGAGGTTTTACCTCTTCCCGAAAAGTGGTTACAAGGGTTAGAGTAAATTCAAATTCACATGGTCAGCGGATACAGAGACGGCGGAACGTTCCTGCCTAGTTGAACAATTTTTCAGGCACAAAATCAGCAGATCGGGTTTCCACCATACTTATGGCTTCGGTGGGACATGTCACCTGACACAATCCGCATCCCATGCATTTGGTTGCGTCCACAATCGCGGTATTACTTTCCGATTCGGTTATTGCTCCAAAATAGCATCTGTCCAGGCAGGTTCCACAGCCTGTGCAAAGTTCTGGATCAACCTTGGCAGAGAACCGGCTAGGCTCTATGACACTGATGTTGTGTTTGATCAGAATGGGCATTGTCTGGCAACAGCATGGACAACAGTTACAAATGAAATGATCTACGTCCTGCTTATTCATAACTACGTGAATCAGACCATCTTCTTCAGCCCTACGCACTATTTCGAGAGCCTCTTCCGGGGATATGCGCCTCCCTGTGCCACGAGCTATATTATATTCTGCGCCACGGTTTATCTGAAGGCAAGCTTCCAAAGTTCGGTCACATTTTCGAGCTGTTAGGCGGCAAGTACATTTGGTTACCGATATTACATTCGCCTTCTCGATAATTTCTCTCACATCTTCAAATGCCAAAACATGGGTCTTGGCCTGAATACTTACGCCAACGGGAATGACTCTGGTGAAAGGACGAGGAAATAGCTTGTTGAAATTTCGCGCAATATCGGGCCACTCTTCTTCCATAAAATCCTGCCAAAGATCCAGAAACTCACCGGGCGCCTCTGGCCATAGAATGGACGCGTCGTGAAATTGCACAAGATCTCTACACATTTTATATTTGGTGATCCCTGCTTTTGAGGATGGAAACACCACGCCCTTGACAAAGAGACT
>JBMFSZ010000363.1:0-3835 GCA_049967315.1 Desulfomonilaceae bacterium | reverse complement strand
CGGCGCGGGGCCGATGTGATCATTGTTGACACCTCACACGGTCACTCCAAGAACGTTATGGACACCATCAGAGATATAAAGGCCAATTATAAGAATTCCCAGGTCATAGGTGGCAATGTTGCAACGCCGGAAGCCGTTCGTGATCTTGTCAAGGCAGGCGCCGATGGCGTCAAGATCGGTGTAGGGCCCGGTTCTATCTGCACAACCCGAATCGTTGCAGGTGTAGGGGTGCCTCAGGTTTCGGCTATACTTGAATGTGCAAAGATGGCCGATGAATTGGGAGTGCCGTTGATCGCGGACGGTGGCATCAAATACTCCGGTGATGTTACGAAAGCATTGGCGTCTGGCGCTAGCACGGTAATGATTGGTGGGCTTCTCGCTGGCACGGACGAGAGCCCTGGGGAAATGGTTCTTTACCAGGGTAGGTCCTACAAATCCTATCGGGGAATGGGTTCGCTGGAGGCGATGAAAGAAGGCTCACGGGATCGTTATGGACAACATGAAGGCGTGGCTGAACACAAACTGGTACCGGAGGGTATAGTTGGTATGGTTCCAGCTAAAGGTCCTGTCGCTGATTCAATTACTCAACTTATCGGTGGACTTAAAGCCGGAATGGGATACCTCGGAGCCAGAACACTTGGAGAGCTTCGTTCCAAGGCCAGGTTTATCAAGGTTACGGCCGCGGGTTTGAAAGAATCGCATGTTCACGACGTAGTAATAACTAAAGAGGCGCCAAACTACAGGCTAGAATCATAAAAACAATACAAGAGCTTACAAATGTTACGAACCTTAATATTCGGAGTTACTGGATACACTGGGATAGAACTCGTGAGAATTTTGTCTCGGCATCCTGACGTTTCTATTGTTGCCGGTAGTTCGAGGACATGGGCAAACAGGCAGGCTAGTGACATATTCCACTACGTTCCTGCCGACAAGAGTTTTCCTATTGCTGAATTTGAGCGACTGCTGGATAATCCTGACGCTGATGTCGCCTTTCTCGCCCTACCTCACGGGGATTCTGCTGTAGCGGCCAGACGCCTACTCGATTCCGGTGTCAGAGTAATAGATCTTTCGGCCGATTTTCGTATGAAAGATCTGGCAACCTATGAGTCCTGGTATGGTAAGCATAAGGATCCTTACCTGCTAGATAGCAGTGTATACGGATTGGCGGAGATCCATCGGGAAGAAATTCGGGGGGCTAGCCTGGTCGCTAATCCAGGCTGCTATCCGACAACAGTAATTCTAGGCATGGCTCCGGTGAGAAATGTTACAGGGATCGACGCTTCTTTCCCGATTGTAGATTCAAAATCAGGTATATCGGGGGCGGGTAGGGGAGCTAAACTTAACACGAGCTTTTGTGAAGCAGGGGAGGGTTTTAAACCCTATGGCGTAACCGGTCACCGGCATATACCGGAAATGGAACAAGAACTTTCATATCTATTTGGCAAACCAATTACTGTCAGATTTACACCGCACCTCATTCCGGTAAGCCGAGGCATGGTGAGCACGATCTATTTAAAAGTTGCTCCTGAGTTAGAGGACAGTCATTTGAGAGAGGTTTTTAAACAATATTACGAAAGTGAACAATTCGTGACGGTCCTTCCTAAAGGGGTGTACCCCGATACCGCCAGGGTGAGGGGATCAAATCAAGCCCATATAGCCGTCGAAATTGACGAAAGAACGCACTTTGTCATTATTATGGTGGCTATTGACAACCTAGTTAAAGGCGCCTCAGGGGCCGCTGTCCAGAACCTCAACATCATGTACGGCATGGAAGAAAGCATTGCGTTGGAAGCCTTACCAGTGTTTCCCTGATCAATTTTCGATAAAACGCTCTTAAATGGTATCCAGAATGGCAAGGTGATTATGATGAGTTCGAAAAAAAAAGAAATTGGCGTCGATATGGGCTTGACTGAAGAAGAGAAAGCTCAACTCAGGGGTTTATGTAAAGCTGTAGTCGAATCTAGGTGTAAGGGACTGAAGCCCCCTGTATTTAATACCAGTTCTGCAAAGCTTAATGAAAAATGTGGAGCGTTTGTTACGATTAATAAGAAAGGTATGCTCAGAGGTTGTATTGGTTGGTTAAACGCTACCAAGCCGCTGTGCGAGATTGTTCAGGAGATGGCCGAGAACGCCGCATTCAAGGATCCCAGGTTCAGGCCGGTTTGCGAGGATGAACTCGAATTCCTTGATTATGAAATTTCGGTGTTGACCCCGTTTCGCAAGGTTAATGATATCGAAGAAATTGAGGTAGGAAAACACGGGCTACTGATTCGTAATGGCGCTATGTCCGGGTTGCTTTTACCTCAAGTCGCTGCCGAAAGAAATTGGGACAGAGAAACTTTTCTAGGGGAAACCTGTAGAAAAGCCGGGCTGCCAAGGGACATGTGGAAAGATCCAAACACAGAAATTTATATATTTTCCGCTGATGTTTTCTAAAATTGCTATCGTGCTGATTTTTAGCCGAAATTTAAACTCATGACTAGTTGGTCAAGGAGAACAAATTGATTTGTCCCAAATGCGGCAGAGAGTTCGACACGGTGCCAGACGCGGCCCAGTTTTGTCCGGATTGTTTCAGGCGCGCCGTAGAGAGCTTACAAAAGGAACAGTTTGAGCTGAATTCGTCTTCCATGGATTCAAACCGGTATTGTCCATGGGAGGACGAACAACGGCTAAATTTCACGCAAGGCCTACTCCAGACATTGAGGCAATCTTTATTCGAGCCCACCTTTTTTTTCAGACGTTTGCCGCTCAACGCAGGATACAAATTTCCGTTTCTATATGCGTTGGTTGTTTCATCCATTGCCATCCTTGCCACATATTTGGCGTCGGCGATAATTGATCACAAAGCAGCTCAGTGGCATCACGAAATGCTTTTCGCTGGGGCCAGATTCGGTGGCCTCATCTATGTCTTGCTCGTAATTAGCGTGGAGATTTTTATTAAACCGGTTGTTCTTCTTATGTGTCTGCTGGTTTTGGGTGTTAGAAACGCATCGTTGGAGGCTGTTTTCAGGATCAGCTGTTATTCCATGGGGCCTGGGATTTTTAATGTAATTCCGATATTGGGGGCTTTAGTCGCTGGGGTCTGGGAATTTGTAATTCTTGCAATCGGTTTGAAAGAAGGGTTCTCAATTGGTATCGCTCGCGCTATTTTGGCCATTCTTCTGCCGGTAATTTTTAGCGCCGCATTTTTGATAGTATTGATAATGTTGGTTATTGGTAAGCTCTTCTGAATTCCTTTGCTCCAAAAGTAATTCAAATGCAGAATTCTGCGGGCATGCTAAAACGCTTAATCAGATCTGATTCGAAATAAACTGTTAATTCTGCTATTTGGGGTGAAGATAGCCTTAGTTCTGCAAAATGGGGCTTGTCATTACTTTTGCGGGTATCGTGAATTAGCCAGCAAAAACGACATGGGAGCCGCGTTGCTGTATGGAATTTGACCGAATAGGCTGGTCGGTCTGCTCCATTCACTGAAACCCATCCCCTCGGAGGCGCTAGAGAACCAATTTTCAGATCCATTTCTGCATCTAAAAAAGGGTCGACTATTTGGATGGAAAACGCCTTTAATTTTGCTGTTGCCCGAAAGATATTGCGCTCGATTAGTTCCAGTTTGTCAACATGCGGAGAAAATTGCCAGTTGTGGACTATTTCATGCAGTCCTGAGCCAACAATATTTTCCAGCAGGATCCAGAATCTATTTTCAACCAGTATTATAGTCCTTTTCAACTGACAACTGTTTCCCCGGATGTCCCTCAATTCGTTAGAAAGTCCTGTCATAGCCAGTAAGCTCGCTCCTTCAAAAATTCTTATATCACTTCCTTGTTGTCTGATC
>JBMFSZ010000362.1:0-3856 GCA_049967315.1 Desulfomonilaceae bacterium | reverse complement strand
CGGTACGTTGGCGGGACAAATTGTTATGGAAGGTTTCCTTCGATTCAAAATTCGTCCCGTACTGAGAAGATTGGTTACGAGGATCCTGGCGATTGGCCCCGCGGCCCTCACCATAGCTTTAGCCGGCGAAGACGGCACCTACAGCCTTCTCATCCTGAGCCAGGTGGTTTTAAGCCTGCAACTTCCTTTTGCCGTTATACCTCTAATCAATTTTACGGGGGACAAATCATCCATGGGCGAGTTTGCTAACGGCTCTTTTGTCAAGTTACTCGCATGGGCTGCGGCTGCCACCATTCTTGGTCTCAATGTCAAGTTGGTCATTGACCAGGTCAATGAATGGCTCAAATCCGCAAGTGACCCAATGTTAATTTACGGCACAGTGGGGCCAATATGCATAGCTTTACTGGTCCTCCTTCTTTACATTTCAATCAAGCCGTTTGTTCGTCTACCACCAAAAGAGGCCATTCCGGCATGGAAGAAATTGAGCCACTTTATACGAGCCGAGGAAGATCGGCTCGACCTTGAAACTCCCAGTTATAGAAAAATTGGGGTCGCCTTGGCTTTGTCTGACCATGACAGAAAGGTTTTAAGTCACGCCCTACCTTTGGCTCGCCAGCATGACGCTGTGTTATGTCTTTTTCATGTGGTTGAGGGAGCTGGGGGGTCGGTTTATGGTGCGGAAGCATACGACAGAGAGGCTCGAGAAGACGAAGCGTATTTAAACCAATTGGCTGTTGCTCTAGGACATCGCGGTGTGGATGTGGAAATATTTCTTGGATACGGGGATGTCCCGAGTGAGCTGGTAAGGTTGTCGGAGGAACAATCGATCGATGTGCTGGTGATGGGCGGACATGGACATCATGGTATAGGAGACATCGTTTTTGGTAGCACGGTGGCGCCAGTGCGCCACAGGCTTAACATTCCTGTTCTGATTGTAAGGTGATCTTTTTGAAAGTTTTAAGCGCCTTTTATTTCGAACTTTTATTAACACATTGTGTTCATAACAACGGAAGCAATTTATGAAAGAAACACAAACAGATTTCAACCTGAAAATCCTGTTGATCCTCTCACTAGGACATCTGATTACGGACATTTATCAGGGAGCTCTACCTGCCATATTGCCATTTTTAAAGACCAAGCTTTCCATATCTTATGCGCTTACCGGAGCGATCATGATGTCCGCGAATGTGGCCTCATCAGTGGTACAGCCTCTGTTCGGTTACTGGTCAGACAAGAAAGCAAAAGCCTTCCTGTTACCTCTGGGATGCGTCATAGCTGGGGTTGGACTGTCCCTTGTTCCATTAACACCTAGCTACGGCCTGGTGTTGGTTTTGGTGGTGATAAGCGGACTTGGCGTCGCTTCATTCCATCCGGAGGGATATAAGACCGCTAGGTTTTTTACCGGAGATAAAATGGCGACGGGCATGTCAGTCTTTTCGGTGGGCGGAAATCTCGGGTTTGCCCTCGGTCCTATCATAGCTATTTATGTAATCATGCATTTGGGTTTCAATTACTTGCCCGTTATGGTCTTGCTATCTCTATTTTTCTTGTTTTTCCTCATGTTTGCATGGAAGCCCATAGAGCAGGTTAAAGCTGTACATGCGCTCCCCAAGACAGATTCGACAGGCTCCAAGCAGGGCGCGTACCTTGCTCTTTTTTTACTTATAGGAACAGTTGTAATGAGGTCTTGGACTCAGCTTGGATTAATGGCGTATATTCCTTTTTATTATATTGATCATGTTGGGGGAGACGCTCTCTATGCTGGAAAACTGGTTTCGGCGCTACTGATGGGCGGGGCTGTTGGAACGATTGGCGGATCGTTAATAGCTGACCGATGCGGCCATAAGCTTTACCTCATAATCTCCATGCTAATTTCAAGTTTGATGTTTCCTCTCATTTTCATGACCTCTGGAGTATGGCTATTCCTGGTGCTGGGCGTCTTCGGGATGATCCTTATTTCGACTTTTACCGTGACTATAGTCATGGCGCAACAGCTTCTTCCCGCAAATCTCGGCATAGCGTCGGGTCTTATGGTTGGTTTTGCAATTGGTACTGGTGGGCTGGGAGTAACGTTACTGGGAATCATTGCTGATCATTACGGGGTTGCTAATGCTTTGGAATCAATAATTGTTTTGCCGATTGCCGGACTCCTGCTGGCGCTGCTAATCAAGTATCCATCTCCCACAGCCGCCTAGGTGACTATAAGTAGGTATGCCAAGTTTCGAGATTCTTTTTCGGAGGCCAGATGACGGGCGCTGAAATATTAATGAAGACTTCTGTTG
Organism: Desulfomonilaceae bacterium; assembly: GCA_049967315.1. GTDB lineage: Bacteria > Desulfobacterota > Desulfomonilia > Desulfomonilales > Desulfomonilaceae > CAJBEZ01. Next base: position 1,574 of record JBMFSZ010000362.1, on the reverse strand, counting down.
AGTCAGGGATCAACGTTTGTTTTGCGAATTTCGGTACAACGGAACTAAATCTGGTTCATGCTTTGGATACCGTCCCCGGGATTAGGCCAGTGCTCTGTTTGTTTGAAGGAGTTTGTTCCGGCGCATCCGACGGTTACGCCAGAATGATGGACAAACCTGCTATAACGTTGCTACACCTTGGCCCAGGTCTATCGAACGCTTCAGCGAATTTACATAACGCTAGGCGGGCACATTCTCCTATGCTCAACATCATCGGGGAACACGCTCTCTGGCATAGGGGCTCGGACGCTCCAGAAGTGATGGATATCGAAACCTTGGCGAAGCCAGTTTCGGACTGGATTAAACTGGTCAAATCTCCCGACACTATTTCACATGATACCGCCTGCGCAATATCTAGTTCAGTCCATGGAAACTCCGCTACGTTGATAGTTCCGCAAGACGTTCAATGGGGCGAGAGCGAAAACACAATGATTGAATCCATTGACAATTGTGCAGAGCCAGTTGACTCATCAAAAGTTGACCAGATTGCTCGCGTGTTGCGACGAGGCGGCAGGACTCTGATGGTTCTCGGTTCCAGGAGTTTGAGGGCTAGGGGCTTGAAGGCGGCAGACAGAATCAGGACTAAAACGGCATGCGACCTGGTTTCTGAATCTTTTCCACCCAGGATGGAAAAAGGACTGGGGATACCATTCGTGAACAGGGTACCATACTTTCCAGAGCCTGCTTTTGAGTTGTTTTCTCGATATGATTCTGTAATTCTGGTTGGAGCAAAGATTCCCGTAGCTTTTTTCGCGTACAAGGGAGGGCGCAGCAATCTCTTAACCGAATCGCATCAAATGCACGTTTTAGGCTCCAGATCTCAGAATTTGGAAGAAGCGTTGGAACTTCTTGCTGATGCGGTTGGAGCCAGGAATGAACGACCCACGGTTCATTCAACTTCAGGATCAGGAGTGGTCAAGCCCTTACCAACTGGAGTTTTGACAGCGGAAAAGGTCTGTATGGTTTTGGCTGCGTTGCAACCGGAGGGAGCTATCATTGTTGATGAGTCAGTTACGACTGGATTTGCTCATTATGAGCTATCGTCTAAGGCGCCACGTCATGATTGGCTTTCGATAACTGGAGGAGCTATCGGACAAGGAATGCCATGCGCCATCGGAGCCGCCATAGCCTGCCCTGACAGACCGGTAATCGACTTTCAGGCCGACGGAAGCGCCATGTACACACTTCAGAGCCTATGGACTCAGGCTCGAGAGGAATTAAACATTACTACACTGATTTGTGCGAACAAAAGTTACAATATCCTCGGAGTCGAGATGGCTCGGTCAGGATTACCTGGACCTGGCAAAGCTTTTGTTAATCTTACCCATTTGGACAACCCCTCAATAAACTGGACGCAATTGAGCAACAGTCTGGGTGTCCCCGCAGTTTCTGTAAGAACAGCGGAAGATCTTGCCAGAGAGTTTACACGCTCCCTCGAGGAAACGGGTCCTTATTTGATAGAAATGGTTCTTGCGGACTAAACTCCTTTTACAACTACCAGCAACATCTTGAAACGTTTCGGGGCATCCACGGCA
>JBMFSZ010000361.1:0-3858 GCA_049967315.1 Desulfomonilaceae bacterium | reverse complement strand
TGTCTTTACCGTTGTTGTCTTTCCAGATTCGGGTTGGAGGAGTCCCGCCTGCCAGTTTAACTATGGTTGGCCACCAGTCCATGTGACACATGATCCCGTTAGCCACCGTTCCTGGTTTGATGTGACCGGGCCACCATGCCATCGCTGGAACACGGTATCCACCTTCGTATGAACTCCCTTTCATTCCGCGAAATGGAGTGTAACCGGCGTCGGGCCATGCGTCTACCCACGCCCCGTTATCCGTAGTCCATACAACTAGAGTATTTTCTGAAATTCCGGCGTCGCGCAAAGCCTGCATTATCTGGCCAGAATTATCGTCCAGTTCCATCAAAGCGTCCAAATACCGACCACCTCCCGGTGATTTGCCTTTGAACCGGGGAGACGGATTATTTGGGTTGTGCACCTTCATAAAACAGATGTACATAAAGAAAGGCATATCATCTTTGGCGTGTTTCTTGATGTATTTTACGGCGTCCTCCCTGATTATGTCATCAACAGTGGCAAGGTCCTCATATCCAAACTTTTTCTTCACAACTTTGGGAGGTTCCCCCGCTTTCCCTTCCCATTGGCTCAGGTTAACCTTGTTCCAGGCTTCCATGAATTTTTTGTTGTGTATCGGAAAGTCAGGCTGCAAGGGCAGATAATCGTATGCGTATACACCTGCATAATAGGGAAGCATGTAATGCATTTCATCAAAACCATGAGCTGTCGGGAATGTTTCAGGCCTGTCGCCAAGATGCCACTTGCCCCACATGGCTGTCTGGTATCCAAGTTTTTTTAGAGCCTCTGCTATGGTTGGGTCTTCTTTTTGTAGCCCGTTTAGGTCTCCGGGGGCCAAGACTGTCGACAGGGCCGTCCTTATTGGTATTCTACCGGTGATGAAAGAGGCCCTACCTGCTGTGCAGCTAGCCTGACCATAATAATTTGTGAATCTCATCCCCTCAGACGCAATTCGGTCCAGGTTTGGTGTCGGGCATCCACGATTTTCTCCACCGCCATAGCAACCCAAATCCCCCCAACCAACGTCGTCAGTCATTATCATAATGAAATTTGGTTTCTTTTCCTGGGCTATCACAGAGCCGGAAGACAAGACTATCAACGCTAAGGCGCCTACTACTATAACGGCCACAGTTAATTTCAAACTGTTTCGCCACGGCATCTTACGTACTCCTTTCCTAAACCGCTCATCAAAGCGTCTTATAAGCTACAACCAATAGTAAACCAGAATAACGCCTATATTTCGACCAACCAGGATCGATATAGTAAGAACGTTCTACGCTCCTGGGACGCAGGAAAAACGCATACCAACGATGGAAACCTCCAACTGCTCGAAAGCTAACGGATTAATCGCAATTCTTTGGCCTGTGTCAAAAGTTCATCCCTAAATTTTGGAGCGGCAAGTTCAATCAGAGCCAACGCCCTCTGGGCATTGGTTTTACCCTTGAGATTGGCCATACCGAATTCTGTTACCACGTACATGGGTTCCATCCTGGAATCTGTAACTGGCCCTGTCAAACGAGGAACTATTTTCGAAACCTGGTCGTTCCTGGCCGTTGCATAAAAGGCTAGAAATGACATCCCTCCTTTCGAACGAAACGCCCCACTCATGAAGTCCCGTTGACCTCCGACCCCGCTAAATTCATGGCCGGCAATGTACTCGGCATTGACCTGCCCTAGCAGATCAATTTCTACAATTGAGTTTACAGAGACTACATTATCATTCTGCTGTATCACAGCGGGATCATTAATATAGGAAGATGGGTAACTCTCTACTGCTGGATTATCATCTATAAAATCGTAAAGTCTTTTGGTTCCCCAACAAAGAGTAAAAACAGTTTTATATCTATGCAAATTTTTCCTTCTATTCGTAATTGCGCCTGCCTCATAAAGATCTACTACACTTGTACCCAGCATTTCAGTATGAATTCCCAAGTCCTTGTGATTCGTCAAAGACTTGGCCACAGCGTTAGGTATGCCGCCAATCCCAAACTGCAAACAGGCTCCATCAGGAACCATCTGAGTGATTGTGGACCCTATTAACAGGTCTTTCTGGGTTAGAGCTCGCTCCTCCAGTTCAATCAACGGTTGATGGTTTTCCACAATCGAACCGATTTCCGAGACATGAATAAGATTCTCGCCAAAAACCCGAGGCATGTTTTCATTAACTTCGACTATGGTGAGTTTAGTTTGTCTAGCCAGTGTAGAGGCATAATCACAACTGGTCCCCAGACTGAAATAGCCGTGTTTGTCCATTGGAGACACAGTAATCATGAATACGTCTATATTAATGAATTCCAGGAGGACTCTGGGGAGTTGCCATAGATAACACGGCATGAAATCAATTACAGAACTTGTACCCGCTTCTTTTATGAGCGCTCTGTCAAGATCCGTCATAAAATTGGCGTGAAAGCTTACGCGATCCAGATATTTTGCTTTAAACAGGGGCTTTGCCCCTTCCTTGGCAATCTGATAATAGAGATCAATTTTATCAATGTTGCCGGCGTCAAGCCGCGCCGCTAAACTTGCCAAGAGCGCTGGCGGATTTGACGGGCCCAGGCCAAACGATACTTTGCACCTCTTTGGGATCCTGGCTACGGCTTCTTCAGGGGTAGTAAGTTTCTGGTGATAAACCTCATAAATATTTTCCAATTTTTTGTCTCCTTGTGCCTCAGAATCTACACTCTGGTTCAAAAATCGACAGCCTGGCGACTGCTGGCCTGATTAGACGTGGTTAGGGTCCCATGATGTAAAGAAATTTTCTAAGCAACCAGATGTCGAATTACTGCCTTGGAGAGGATCCGAGTTTTTCCAGACGATTTTTCATAATGGCCTGATAATGGTACGAGATTCTCCCTCCAAGTATCCCGCTGTTGTACAACTTCTCCGCCTCCCCAGTTCTACCCTGTTTTTCATATATGTTGCCAAGAAGGAGGTAAGTATCCGCATAATCCGGGAACTTCAAAATCATACTTTCAAGTTCATGGGCTGCCTCAACCAAATCGCCCTTTTGAATCTGATAAAAGGCCAGGGTATATGCGAATCTTGGCTCGTTGGGCCGTAACTCCACAGCCTTTTTACACAAATTGACGGCCTCGTTAATGTCATTTCCTGAAATCAGAACTCCAAGATTGTAAGCTGCCTGGGCCATTGTCGGATCGATCCTCAAAGCAGTCCTGAGAAATTTTTCGGCCGCAGCGGTATCATTTTCCTCGGCCTTGAGTAATCCCATATTGAAATTAGCCTCAGCGTTTGCAGGCGCCGTAGTCAGGGCGCGCTCGAGCATTTCATCTGCCTTCTGTTTCTCGCCCAAGCGAACATAGGCCATGGCGCTATTGACCATAGCAGGAACAGCGTCGGGCTCAATCCTTAGCGCCTCATTGTAGGAAGCGATTGCCTTCCCTACCTGACCACAATCTAGGTAGTAATTGCCCAGGTTGTAATGAGAATCCCACTGGTCAGATCGTGCTACAAGAGAACCCAGAAACTCTCTGCTTGCAGATTCAACAGTCTTGCTTTCAGAACTTTTCAAAGCAACGCCCTTATGCTTGACAAGAGCGCCCGCAGCTCGGACACGAACGAGTCGGCTACTGTCACCAGTCATTTTAATCAAGGAATTTACAGCATCGATTTCTGGAATATTCTGCATCGATTCCGCCGCCGCTGAACGCACCAAAGGGGATGGGTCTGACGAAGCTTTTAATAATGCTGGTAGAATTTTCGAGTCCCCTGACGCTGGCACAAGACGAACAAGCGACGTCGCGAAGATTTCGTCGCGCTTGTTATCAGTGATATATTCGAGCATTTCTGGCAGCTTGCTCCAGTCATGTCGGCGTGCGGCGTCGACAAGGTCCGCTCTTT
>JBMFSZ010000360.1:0-3887 GCA_049967315.1 Desulfomonilaceae bacterium | reverse complement strand
GAAGCGCTAACAGAAGGCAGCGACGCTACAATGACTACCCCGCTATTCTTGCACAACTCCAGCAAATAGTCCGTCTTGTGTTCCGCCAAAGCTGTGAGGTTCACCCGCAGCATGAGCCTCGGAGCAAAAGGACGTATCGTCTCGATGAGATGGCCCAGATTTGGGTTCATCTCTGGAGCCCCGCCAGTTATGTCCACGACCTGGAAGCATGCCCTCTTGGCATAAGCTACCACCTCGTCCATTGTCTTCCTGTTCATAACCTCCGAGCGGGCCGGCCCAGCCTCCAAATGGCAATGCCTGCACATCTGGTTGCACAGTAATCCAACGTTGATCTGTAGTGTGGTAGTCTCACCTTTACGGAGTTCAAACCCGTGTCTCGCCAGGGTCTGCGCAAAAACCTCCTGGCCTTGCGCAAGGGCTTCTCCAACCCTTGACTCCGGTTGATTGCGCTCGATGGCAGATTGCACAGGGCCCTCCATGTGTCACATTGACAATTTTTTCGCGATTTTCCTCATCTGGGTGGCGTGGACAAGCGACGCGCCTCCCCTGATCGCCGTAGTTACGTGAACAGCCTCGGTCATTTCACCAAGACTGGCCCCTTTTTCCAGACAGGTTTGCGTATAGGCGTCAATGCAGTAAGGACATTGAATCGCGTGCGCCACGGCCAGCGCAATCAAAGCCTTTTCCCTCTCCGTGAGCTCTCCCTCAGCGAACACTGCTCCGTAGTAATCGAAAAACTTCTGCGCCAGTTCAGGCGCCTCTTCGCCGACATCACTAAATTTCGGAAGGTCCTTGGGATCATAATATGTTTCCATGTGTCTCCTCTGGACAGTATCGAATATGGAGCCCGGCCTTAGCGAGTCCAGGAAAACCATTTCGTAAAGAGAGTTTTGATAAAGGGAGTAAGACGACTCCTATTGTATATGTCCGCAAGCTGCTTGATCGCTTCCGCTTGCGTTGGGTAAGGATGGATGACCCCCGAAATTGATCCTAACCCCATTTTACCGACCATGGCCAGCGTGAGTTCGCTAATCATCTCACCCGCATGAGCAGCGACTATGGTTGCTCCAAGGATCTGGTCCGTTCCCTTTTTTACGTGAATCTTGACAAACCCTTCATCCTGGCCATCAAGCACAGCCCTGTCAACCTCAGCAAGGGGCCTGATAAATGTATTGATCTCTAGACCATGTTTTTCTGCGTCTTGCTCATACATCCCGACATGCGCGATTTCCGGATCGGTGTACGTGCACCATGGAACAGTCAGGGCGCTAATTTTCTTCGATCCTTTGAATAGGGCGTTCTGGATGACTATGCGGGCCGCCGCATCCGCAGTGTGGGTAAACTTGTAATTCATCGAGACGTCCCCGGCGGCATATATAGCAGGGTTTGTTGTCCTAAGATGGTCATCGACGACAACCCCCTTCCGCTTGTCATATTGGATCCCTGCTGCTTCCAAATTCAGATTTTCAACATTTGGAGCTCGACCCGCTCCTGCAAGGATTTCGTTCACTGCAACGGAATCCGGCTTTCCACCAACTTCGAAGTCGATAACCTTCTCGCCATTCAATACCCGGACCTCTTTCAGGTCGCTGTTGAGGATCAGCCGGATCCCCTCTTTAATGAAACGACTTTGAATAATTTCCGCAGCGTCCGCGTCCTCGCGGTCAAGTATGTGATCATTCTTATGAAAGAGGACCACCTGACTGCCAAGTCTCTGAAAGGCCTGCGCCATTTCGCACCCTATGGGGCCACCGCCTATGACAGCAAGCCTCGAGGGCATTTCGATCAGAGAGAATACAGTCTCGTTGGTCAGAAAACCAGCCTCGGAAATACCTTTAATGGAAGGATGAACAGCCTTGGCGCCTGTGGCTATCACAGCCTTCTTGAACCGCAAAACTTTTCCTCCGACCTCCGCAGCATTGGGGCCAGTAAATTTGGCGTTTCCCATGAAAAGGTCTATTCCAAGCTCACTGAAGCGTTTCGCGGAGTCATGTCGACTGATCTGGGCTCTTAGCCTTCTAAGGCGCTCCATAACGGAAGAAAAGTCAGCCGTCACCTTACCGTCGATTTCAATTCCAAAGTTTTGAGAGTCCCGAACCTCAGCGTAAGCTCTCGACGATCGGATGAGGGCCTTGGATGGAACGCATCCATAATTCAGGCAGTCTCCTCCCATAAGGCCCCGCTCCACGAGGGCGACCTTTGCGCCGAGGCCAGCCGCCCCTGCGGCGGTAACCAGTCCCGCAGTGCCAGCTCCTATGACTACCATGTTATAGCGCTTTGCTGGCTGGGGGTTTACCCAATCTCGCGGATGTGTGTTAGATAAAAGTTCCCGGTTGTGCACGTCATCAGGGAGAACTTCGACTTTCTCCTCCGGTTGAAATTGGCTCGACATTTGGGGTTTTCCCGGATCTGCCACCGCAGACGCTTCCGCTTCCTTCAGGCTCCTGCGGGCAAGTCTGGTGACAAATAACGCCACGGCGAGGGTAGCCGCCAAACCAACCCAAAAGAATGCCTGGCCAGCAGCGCCCCCTTCCACCTTGCCAGCGGCCAACTCTGTCAGGGACCTTGCAGCGGAGCCGAAATAAACATACATCAAGGTGGCAGGTAACATGCCTATCAGTGAGGCCAACGCATAGTTCCCAAGCGAGACCTTGGTGAGGCCAAGCGCATAATTGAGAAGGTTAAATGGGAAGACCGGGCTCAATCTGAGAAGGAGGACGATTTTGAATCCTTCCTTACGCACCGCCTCGTCAATTGCAGCGAACTTGGGATTTCCACTAACCCTTTGAGCCACCCAATCTCTCGCAACAGTCCTACCAATCAGGAATGCCGCACAAGCTCCCAGGTTTGCTCCCACCCAAACGGTTATCATTCCTACGGGAACTCCAAACAAAAAGCCAGCCCCCAGGGTGAGTACCGAGCCGGGAAGAAAAAGCACGGTTGCAAGGACGTAGAACCCCACGACAAACAATGGTCCCCACACACCGAGCCCCTGTGTCCATTCAAGACCTGCAGCGAGGTACTGCTTCACCGGTAAGACTAGCAGCAAGGCCGTCAAGACAATTGCTATAAATACTATGAGGGCTATTCGGACAAAACCCGTCGCAGAACTTTTAGTTGATCGATCTCCCGTTTGTTCGGCTGTATGATTCATCCCTAAACCCCTGGCGGTAGCCCAAGCATACATTCCAGACTGAAATAGGGGCTCCGTGACCCTTGGACATGTGACGCAGCACCCTCTACGATCCAATCTCATCGTGTCTTCAAAACTATTAGGGCCGTTTTGAGTAGTCTAATTGAACAGTGACTTCTCTCGGCTGGCTTGATTTGACGCTTTTGCCAAACCGTTTCTCCGGCAAGGCTTTCGTTCGAGACGTCTGGCTGACAAAGTTCTCACAGAATGTTTTTTTCAATCCAGTATACCTCAGTGGAATCACTATGATTATTTCTTTTAGTTCCATGATCAGCCGTATTTCAAATATTCGATGAAGAAGGTTCCTTCATAAAGATTGGTCCAAGGGAATAATAAGTCTAGCGCCAGTGACCTGCAGCATTTGGTCATTGCTGCTTTCGCAAAATTCTTTCACTTTTCGCAAGACACGCGCGGCCACTGTTTTATTCCAAAACCAGTCTGAAAGCTGGCCGCTGTCTGGGGTTGAGTCTCCTGACTGTCCCTCGGCAGCCTCGAAGTAATAGCTCTTGAGATCATCAACCGCCAACTTCAAGACTAGAGCCAACGGAAGATCATTCCTAGGGTTTTCAGAATTACTACCGTCAAGAAATCCACCGATAAAATCAGCCACGGCTTCAGGAGACATTCCACTCACACCGAAAGTTGTCCTGTCACGACGCCTGAAAGCAAGATCATACCACGAATGCATTCTGTT
>JBMFSZ010000359.1:0-3928 GCA_049967315.1 Desulfomonilaceae bacterium | reverse complement strand
GTAAAGTGGCCGGTCTGCCTAAACCAACCGGGTGCGTTTAACCATTTTTCAAGTTCATTCTCACGGAGTTACGGACCGCCCGCAGCTAAAGCGGGCTCCGACTCCAAGGCTTTTTCCCCTCAAATTTGATTAGCTCATTTTGTTGTTATTGCGGCAACGAAATTTAGGCGATCGTAAATAAAACGCGCCTAATTCTGCCTGTCTTTCTGGCTCTTGCGTTTTTCCTCGTCTCTTATCTCTCTCCTGAGAAGTTTGCCAACTTTAGATTTCGGCAACATGTCCCGGAATTCTATATACGAAGGAATCTTGTACGGCGCCAATCTTTCCCTGCAGAAATTGATGAGATCAGCGGCCCCCACGCCTTTCGCATCGTCTTTAAGCACCACGATGGCTTTTACCCTTTCACCGACTTTGGGGTCCGGAACACCGACTACACAAGCGCCAACAACCACAGGATGGTCCTGAAGGACGGCTTCAACTTCTGAAGCGGACACACGGTAACCCTTGTGCTTTAGAATATCGGCAGACCTTTCCACATACACTATGCTACCATCCGATTGGTGGGTGACAAAATCACTGGTTCGGTAATAAACCTCACCGTCAAGGTTTATAAACGATCTCTCCGTCTCTGACGGCTTGTTCAGGTATTCTTTGATGGAATGCGCCGAAGTGACCAGTAGCTCTCCGACTTGCCCAGGTTCAACAGGTTCCAGAGTGTCAGGGTCTACTATTTTGACGCGTCTTGAGGGCAGAGGCTTTCCAATCGACATCGGATGTGGTTCCCCATCCTCCAGCCGGCTGTAACAGACATGGCCCGCTTCAGTCGATCCGTAAACCTGATATATAGGGTGACCTACCCGTTCCTTCCAGCGCTGAAGCACTTCACGAGGCAAGGCGTCGCCTCCGCAATAACAATAACGCAGAGAGCTCAAATCATATGTTTCCTGCCTGTCGTTTTCGAGAATCATTCGATATAGAGCTGGCACACCCAACATCCAACGCACCTTGTGTCGTTCAATCTCGGCCAGAATCGCATCAACTTGTGGTACAGGCATCAACACGGTTTTATTGCCGCAATTCAATCCTATAGCCATTAACAGACCAAGGGCCATTATGTGGAAAAGAGGGTTTATAGCTATGTAAACATCCTGTCCGAATTTCAGATGGCCGGCAAAGACAACGTCTGTAATGTCATTGACATAGGAAATGTGGCCCCAATGATTCCCGGGAACACCCTTGGGGAAACCGGTAGTTCCTCCGGTATAGAGAATGTAGGAAAGGTCTTTTACTGGATCAATTTCAACCGCAGGTGGTGTGGGATCAGATTTGAGGAGCTGATGAAATGACACGGTTTCTGTCCCTCCCCTCACTTTGCCATGCGGGACTTTGTCAAAGAGCATGGCAATCGCTCTCTTGGGTACTGAAACCATGTCCAGTAGATTTGTGTAAATTATCCGTTCCAGTTTGGTGGTCGCCAAAGTTTCCCTGACGTAACCATAGTTGGTATCGTGACAGATTACCACACGGGCCTGTGAATCATTGATCATATATTCGAGTTCGTGAGACGTATAAATAGGGGAAACCAGTACGGCCACCGCCCCCATTTTCTGCAATGCCAGGTATGAAATCAGGAATTGAACGGAATTTGACAGATAAATTATTACCCGGTCACCTTTTTTTATCCCTAGTTGTTTCAATCCATTGGCGAAACGATAAGCCTTGTCCCTCAAATTGCGATAAGTGAATTTGTCTCCCAGAAAGATCACTGCGGTGGCGCCAGGATACTGCTCACACGCCGCTTCAAATCTGGTAAATACGCATTCAGCGTTCATGACGTAAATTCCTTTTCAGGTTCCGAAGTACGCGGATTTTACGTCAGGATTATCCAGTAGTTCCTGCCTGGATCCTTCAACAACCGCTGCTCCGTTTTCCAGTATGTAACCATAATCTATGATGGGCATGATGGGGCGGGCGTACTGCTCGGACACAATTATGGACATCCCTCTTTGGTCTCGAATCTCCCTTATGGATCTAGCCAAAAGGTACTGAATGGCTGGGCTCAGTCCCAACAATGGCTCATCCAGCAATAATATCTTGGGCTGAGCCATCAAAGCCCTTCCTATCGCCAGCATTTGCTGTTCACCACCGCTGAGGAAACCGCCTAATCGTTTCAGAATTCTCTTAAGGGGGGGAAATATTGACAGGACGTAATCAAGAGTATTGGCGGCCTGTCTCGAAGTAGCCAGATATGAGCCGATCTTGAGGTTTTCCAATACCGTGCTTTCAGGGAAAATTCGTCGACGTTCAGGGCACAGGATGATACCCGCTTTTGCTCTAACCGAGGGTTTCCAGGACATGACATCCCGTTCTTCGAACAGAACCCGGCCTCGAACCGTTATTCTTTCGCCACCAGCCATTTCCTCTTTCTTGATGATGTCAAGGATTATGCCCGAAAGCGTGTACATCAAAGTCGACTTTCCTGCGCTGTTGGCGCCAAATACACCCACGATCTCGTTTGCTCCGCATCGAAGGCTGACATTGTTCAAGGCCAACATATTTTCATAAAACACCATCAGGCCGGTGGCTTCAAACATAGTCATAGACTTCCTCCGACCCGAAATACGCCTCTTTCACTTCAGGATACTCCATGACTTCCTGAGACGAGCCTTCAGCTATTTTGCATCCAAAATTGAGAACTATGACGCGGTTGGCTAATCGGAACAACTCCCTGAGACGGTGTTCCACCATAATCAGCGTAATTCCTTCCAGTTGCAGCTTTTCTATCAAAGGCGCCATGCTGGCCATTTCACTCATGCTGAGTCCTGAGAACACTTCATCGCAGATAATTACTTCAGGTCGTAAAGCAAGACATCGCGCCAGTTCGAGACGCTTGAGGTATCCAGTTGGAAGGGACGACGCCGTTTTGAATGGCACATAGGAATCCCGTTCAAATCCAATTTCTTCGAGGATATCCACTGCCACGGTATCGCGACTACCCATTCTCCCCCCGCCTCGCCAGCCTCCTGTTTTCCTGGCCCGAGGAGAAAAAAGCGGCACGATAAGATTTTTGTATGCAGGGAGACTGTAATATGGCCTCATCACCTGGAAGGTTCTGGTCAACCCCAGCGAGGCTATCCTATGGGGTTCCCAATTGGTGATTTCCTTTTCCCTGAAATGAACTGATCCCGTATCGACCTTGATGAATCCGGTTATAGCGTTTACCAGAGTGGTCTTACCCGAACCATTTGGCCCGATGATCCCCACTATGTCGCCTGAAAAGACCTCTAGACTGACTCCTGATAAAGCCAGCACACCACCGAATTTCTTGCTTATGTTCTGGACTGACAATAGTGGACTCGAGCCCATAAGTTACTCCGTGTTGTGGCGTTGTTCCTTATTTGAACCAAAGCGTCACATCAAATCTCAACCCAGCGCTCAAACTGTTCGTATTTCCTGGATGCGTAGGTCATTATACCTTCAGACTTGAAAACGATGAATCCGGTTAGAACCATTGAGTAAACAGCTATTCTGAGTGTACCGAAATCCCTCAAAAGCTCGGAAATCGGCACAAGGATCATGCATCCCAACACCGGCCCTATTAAAGTTCCACCACCCCCTACAACCGTCGCTGCTATGGGAATGATGGAGAAATCCAGAGCAAACTGGGAAAGCCCAGCCCACATGTACATGTGCGTCAGGCATGCGCCACCCAGACAACCCAATACAGACGCGATAAACACGCCGAGGGCCTTGTACTGGTTGATGTTTATTCCAGAAGCCTTGACGGCCTGGTCATTGTCCTTGACGCCCCTAAAAACCAGGCCAATATCTTCTTCCATAAGCCTTCTAAGTCCAAACGCTATGACAAGGACCGAAATTACAAGGAGATATTGTTCAACCCAAACATTAGTAAAACCATCTACGCCAA
>JBMFSZ010000358.1:0-3939 GCA_049967315.1 Desulfomonilaceae bacterium | reverse complement strand
CTGATATTTCTTCCCTTCAGGTCAAGATATTATGAAAAATTCACCCCTTTTCTGTCCATAGAATGTGGAAAATAACAGACGGTAAGGTGAGTAAAACGAATCTGACGCAAGTCGGACAAGCTATGAGAAGCCTTGGAATACAGATGATTCCCTCGTACTCTCCCGAAGCTAGAGGGAGAAGTGAAAGGGCGTTTCGCACTCATCAGGGCAGACTTCCTAAAGAGCTTTTAGCTCAAGGAATTACCACGATTGAACAGGCCAATCGCTACATAAGGGAAGTATATTTACCGGCGTTTAACGCTGAGTTCACAAGACAGGCCACAGAGCCCGGAGAGGCGTTCATAGCCTGGGTTGGACCCAACCTGGATGACATACTGTGTGAGCATTATGAAAGGACAGTAGGAAACGATAACTGCGTGAGTTATGAAGGTCTCAAGCTTCAGATTCCCGCTGACCGATATAGATGTCACTATGTAAAAGCCAAGGTGAGGGTCCATAAATATACGGACGGTAGCCTCGCTATTTTTCATGGCCCCCGCAAACTTGCGGATTATGACAACTCTGGAAAGCTAATCCAGGCAAGATCAGAGACATCTGAACAAGAGTTGAGGCTAGCGCCTCTTACTACGTAAGAAAGCTTCGGGCTACGCCCTGCGCTTGTCTCCCGTAGTTCCTAAAAAGAGGACAAATCTATTTGTTGCTAACAAAGGTTTTCACTGGAAACCGATCTCCCCATTTGTCGGAATGTCCCGACCAGCACGGGATCGATCACCGGCCAAGCTGGTCAGTAGCCACTCACACGCGAGCCTTCCTACCGGTCACGAGAAAAATCGTAAACTTTCTTGTTTCTCCTTCAGGTCCTGGCTTGACCAATTCGGCTGCTGTCGTGTCGGCAACATCCTTAAAACCTGCCTCCAGGAAATCCCTGCGCAGAGAGCCCCTATCAAATCCGAAGTGAAATACTCCCTCATTACTCTCGTGAAATTTTCCACCATCAAGGTCCAGATCCGCCACTCCCATAATGCCGCCGGGCGCTAAAATTTTGTAGAATTGCCTGAGGACAGCCCCGATTTCTTTGATGTGGTGGAAAGCCATGGCACTCACGATCACATCGTATCTTCCGTTCAAATCTTTCCCTTGATCAAGATCGATGTATTGGGTTTCAACGTTGGCAAGCTTACGTTCCCGGATCTTCTCGTTGAGGACATCGAGCATGCCTTGCGAGCTGTCAACTCCCATCACGGAATGGACCAACGAGTTGAGGTTCAAGGTCAAAAGTCCAGTCCCGCAACCGAAATCCATTATGTCCATTGTGGGAGTCAGTCCGATGGTTTTGATTATCGAATCAGCAATATCACCGGCCATCTTCACACGGCCCAGGTTTGTATCCCAGTTTGCGGCCTCGCTGTCAAAGTCCTTCCTTGGAGTGTTCAGTTCCATAACTCCCACCGTGTCATCGTCTTCACCCGTTTTTTTCAAGAATGCTTGAACCATTTAAAGGTTCCAGGACTCAATGGGACAAGGATGCCTCATCAAGATCATTATCGGTCCTCATTCAAAAGGTTCTACTCTGGACTCATACCATAAATCTCTGCTTTTCGTCCAGTGAGTCGGATTCTTCGTCGTTTAGTGTCGGTCGTTTTCTGTTCTGCTTCCAGGATAAATGTTGAATCACATCATGCAACACTTGTATGTCCCCATCGTTCCATAGGACGATGTATACTCGTTCTTTCTTTTATAATCTGTAGAAGGTAATGAATGGATTACAAATCCCAAACTGGAAGGGTAATTAGAAATGGGCATTGAGTCCACAATTCTGTCGGCTAATCGCTGAAACTCGCCAACACGTTTGACATGCTAGACTATCAAAGGGGAGCCGCGGAAATGGGCTCAGATGGCTGCTATGAGATGGTATGCTCGGATTTTCTGCAATCCTTTGTTGGGCGGATTACCAGTGATCAAAGATCTTTTCTCATCAATCTCCTGAACAACCACTGGGCATGGGTTGACGAGTATGTCCGGGTAACGGGGCGCTTAGGCGGTTCCGACAGGGACTCGGGCTGCAATTCATTCCAAAATCTTCACTTATTTGAGAGCATTCCCTGAATGACAACCTTTGCTGATTCCTGAACCTCAGGTTTTACTTCCAGAGTGATCGTCCGGTCGTAGCCTGCTGCTACAAGAGCCTCCAATATCGACTCGAAATCAATATTGCCTGCCCCAACCTGAAGGTGCAAATCATCCTTCGATGAATTTCCCCCAAGGTTGTCATGCAGATGCACATGCCGAATCGATTGACCTAGTCTCTCGATGAGAGACAATGACTTATTCTGCGCGCAATGAAGGTTTGCATGCCCGACATCAATCGTAATGCCCAGGTTGGGAACATCAGCTAATACAATTTCAAAATCTTCAGCGGTCTCGGAGAGATTTTCCAGGTTGATTGCGACCGAATTCTTTCCGGCGTATTTCACCAGTTCAGCAAGCGCTCGCCTCTTTTCACGTAACACAAGGCTCCTCACAAATCTCCTGTCCATCAGCATGTGGATGTTGAGTGAATGTATGGCCATTCGGTTGAGGGTGTCGACCGTGGCTATCAGTGTGGGGAGATAACGCTCCCAAAGGGACCCGGCGTCGTAAGGGTCATCTTCGAGAGGTCCATGAGCCATCAGGAAAAATTTCCCGACGCCTCCATTGACCAATCCCGATTCCCACCACATACGCCTTGCGCCGGCATTGGCAATCGCTATCTCACCAAAATCAAATCCGGATGAGCGTAGCCTCTTGATGTCATCGAAAGATCTAACCGGAGCGCCATAATGCATGAACCTTTCCCAATCTTAAAGAATAGACTTGGCAGAGGCGCCAGTATAAACTATTTTTCCTGTTTGATCACGCCCAGTTGTTGGCCGCGCTGGTTGTAGAATTCACCTTGTCCTTTGGGGATGCCGTTAATATTCCCATTGCGTCGGAATATTTGTTATCATCAGGCGACATCATATCCTCCTCCAATGTTTTACTGTCTAGAGAGCAATGAATATGCCAACGTAGTGTTTCAGGTCTGAATTCGAGAATTCGTGCGATTGTTTGGTTAGGTCGAGAGGATTTGACGCTAGATCCCCTACATGGCCGTAAGATGTGGCAATTCATCCTACGAGGAGGTATGACAAGCGATTATTAGCGTAGACGCTATTTCGCAGAGATCAAACAGTAGATCACTTTCAACGTAAAATTGGTTTCGGATCCTGCTGCGTTAATATTTATGGACCAGTTAGCGTTTCAAACAAGGTCCACTCACAGCGAAAACCCCAGCGGTAATTGGTCTTCATCCCCATTTTCGTCAGCATTTAGGCGGACACTAATCGGTCTGGACGGCTTAGCACATTCCCGAGTCGGCGGAAGCTTTACTTTCATGATGTTGACCAAAAGCCTTGTCAACGGCCCGCAAAGACCAACCAACGCTCGTTCCATGATTATTGATATTGTTTTGCCTTTATATCCGCTACGCTGCAGTTTCCCTTCAATAGTCAAGACCTCGCTAGTCAGTATTAATTTCGCAAACCTGCTTTGAGTCCTCGGAAAAACCACCACATCAAGCAAACCCATTTCATCTTCAAGAGTCAGGAACATGACTCTTTTGCCGGATTTGGTCGGAGGCGTGTGAAGTATGATCAACAATCCGGATACTCTGACGGTTGAACCGCTGGGAAGTTGACGCAACCCCCTGGACGTGACCACTCTCTGTTTTCTTAAAACAGATCTTAATGAAGTTAGCGGATGAGCTTGGCAAAAGACACTCATTGAAATGGCTTCTCTGAGAGTCTTTTCAGCGCAGTCTCTATCATATGATGCAAAGGATTTCATGGGTAATGTCTCCCGGACATTAATTCATCTTTTATCTGCTCAGTTATTATAGAGAACATATACTCTCCTTTCAAG
>JBMFSZ010000357.1:0-3950 GCA_049967315.1 Desulfomonilaceae bacterium | reverse complement strand
AAATGGCCCCGACAGGGCAGCGTTTACGACACGCGTTGCAGGAACCATCCTGAAAAAAAAGACAATATGCGTGATGGTCATTATATGGTCTTGGACATGGTGGAATAAAAAGACCCGCTACCACCGACCCCACACGATGAGCTTTTCCTTTGGCGGTAATCAGGCCATCACAAAGTCCAAACGTTCCAAGACCGGCAGCGTAAGCGGCGTGCCGCTCGGACCATTTGGACGCAAACCCGTATTTGGGTGACTTTTCCATGCTCCAATGCGGTGAAAGGACTGGAGCTACGGCTTTTACCCCAATTTCGCACAATTTTTCCATTACATGTCTTCTAATGTGATTATTGAATTCTTCCCCCGGAAAACGGGCATGGACCCACCTTCTTGAGGGATAGAAACTCTCTTTACGGTTGTCTGCTTTAGTAGGCTCCCGGTGGGGCAAGATCCAGCTTATCACGGTGATTTGGTCGGGGTTGGTTTTTACCTCCGGAAACGTCAACGAAAATATCTCCGAAGGTGTCCAATGGAAAGGACCAACCAGGTCTTTGTAGTCTTCGTAAATTGGGTCAGCCCCACTAGAAAAGCCTGTAAGAATTTCGTCAAAGGCTCTCTCGTCCGGTTCCATTTTCAGCGAGTTCGTCGGGGACTTTCTCACGAAACAATTTAGAAGCCCCCTCAACCATAGGCCAACATCTTCAATCATGGCAACCCTTTCAAACCTGGTCTGTATTTCACATATAGATTTATATTTACCCTGCTTTCATACCAATCGTTAAGTTTGCGCCATAACATCGACCTGCGTTGTGGTTATTCGAAAAGGGAGTATAACCACAGCTATTTACGTGTCTATGGTTCGAAATATCTCAGGATCGCCCTTTTCCTCCCAGCGGTCCTTTTATATCGTTCACAGGAGTATCCCAGGGCAATTACCACGTAAACTTGCTCGTCTCTCGGAACGCCTATTAACGTCCTTATCCTGGATTCTCTTTTCATAGGCTCTACTGCCATACCAATCAGACAACTTCCCAGCCCCATGCTATGAGCAGCTAAAAGTATGTTCTCGGATGCCAGTACAGTGTCTTCCCTAGGCAAAGTAGCCTGAGTTTTACAGCTCACAACAATAGCTGCTGGAGCGCCGTGAAATAGTCTGTCGATTCCGGTCTTGTCAAATTCCTCCATTCCCTCTTTAACGGCCTGATAATATTCCCGATAGTAAGTGTCCAGTTCTGGTTTTCCAATGAACTTCAAGAATTGCCGCAGAAAGCGGTTCTTTGCCATTGAGTTCAATTTTAGATAAAAGCTCCGAATTTCTTTGCCCAAAGCCATGACCGCTTCACGAGTTGGCAATATTGTGAAGGTCCACATCTGGCAATTCGTGGCCGAGGGAGCTGTACATCCTATTTTCACAAGGTCTTCAAGGATAGTACGATCGACAGGTTTAGGCATGAAATTGCGGCAAGAACGTCTGGAAGCCATCAACTGTACTAGCCGAGATGTGTCGAAATCACCGTAAGAAAGCCAATGGCTATCAGGTTGGAAGTTGACGTATTCCGACATGGCCTCGTTAATCGCCTTAACGGTTATTGCCCCTTCCGGGCAAACGGCTTGACAGTGTCCACAGTTTAGCGATTTCGGGCCAGTTACCTCCGCCTTACCATTGCTCATCGAAATTGTTCCGGAGGGGCACACCTGGACACATAGACCACATCCGACACATAGATCCGGATTGATCGTCGTAGTGACGTTTTCTAGCATTAAATTCCTCTCAGACAGCGGCGCCTATAATGTCAGCTCTTCATGGCCTGTTACCTGCAGAAGAGATAAAACAGTAGGATTCTGAAAACTGTTCTGCGTCAAGCGATATTGTCCCCTCCAGGGTTTCGACAAACTCGACGCGGGATCTTCGGATTCCCTGAGCATCAGTGAACTGGACCGGTATCAGGTCTCCCCACAATAGCGGGATCCATACAGTCTGGCTGGTCGTATCCCGCTCTATTCACCCTAGGATTGACCGGGAAAAGTATCATTTCATCTGACGGGTAAGGATGAAATATCTCCTTGGGCGGTTCTTTTAAGCCCAGCCATAAGTCATAATATCTTCTTGCTATAATTACGGGCATTCGGTCGTGTATCGGTCTCAACAAATGATTGGATTCAGTAGTTATAATTGTGCAGGATTCCAGAATCACTTCTTCCTGACTTCCCCAGTGCTCCCACAATCCAGCGAACGCAAACAGGCTCCTGTCTGCAAGTTGGACGAGATAAGGCTGCTTCTTGAGTTCCATTTTCTGCCATTCGTAAAAACCATTAGCCGGGATGAGGCAACGTCTCCTCTTGAAAGCCGCCCGAAAAGCCGGCTTTTGTCTCAAGGTTTCGCATCTGGCGTTAATAAGGCTCGCTCCTATCGACGCGTCCTTGGCCCAGGACGGAATCAATCCCCATTTCAAATAGGAAAGCTTCTTCACTTTGCTGTTTGGGTCGGTTCTAATTGCCGCAATTTCTTCAGTGGGCGCAATATTGTAACGAGGCCGAAGATCTGGCTCTGTCACGAGACCAAATTCTTCAGCAAGGCGCTTGCCGGAACTAGTTAGGATAAATCGCCCACACATAGCCTACGCCGCCGTTTGCACTCAGAATTTTGCCGCTAAGTCAGTACCCATCAGACCTCACCTTACCGGTGATTACAAAACTCTCCATGTATTTTAATCCACAATTGGGAAATATATCAATTCAATCTAGGGTAATGTGCAATAAGTCCATAAATTTGTATTCATTGTTAAAACCAGATCAATATTTTCGTGGTTTTCATACACATCGGAGAATATAGATAAAGGCCTACCGTTTTTGTCCTCAAGATCATACACCGCTTGACTGGTAACTAGACAAGCCTGCCGAATAATTACTGATCAGATTGCCAAGGGGCTTAATTCATAAATCAATTAACTTGGGCAAACATCCTCTAACCACGCGTCTGAAAGGCTGGGCCCCATCCCTGCCTTACAAGAAAATCAACGAACAGGGCTACTTCCTTTTTGGCTGTCTCAGCATAAATGACATAATATGGCCTCAATAGAGGGTAAGACTGGTTTGATACGGACTCACGACTAGGATACACGGGAAGAATTGATTTGGATCGCCCGATGGAAATTACTTTAATCAACGGATTGTTCCTGACAATGGGCGACTCGACAATCTCGCGAATACGCACATACCCGACGCCTCCTATAGTTCGCGCCACAGAGGCCACCACATCTGGAAAAGTACTCACTACAGTACAATGAGGAGTGAAAGGAGATCGCATGAAATCTTTTTCCAGGAATCTCAAGGTACCCGGATGACTTTCAGATGTTCTTACAACCCGTATGGGACGAGCATCACCCCCAACTTCTTTCCAATTGATAATTTCACCATTGAAAATACCCTTGACCTGTTCCAGCGTTAAACTTTTCACTCCCGTAGAGGCATTGGCTATTATAGCGATACCCCCATACCCAATTAGTCGCTCAACCAGTTTCATTCCTTTTGAGATCGCCAAGTCGTCTTCTTCTGGCGAGATCGTACACGAGGCCAATGCCAGATCCGCTTGCCCGTTGATCACGGCCACCACCCCAGAATCCACAGTTCCACCCTGAAAAACTTCAATCGTGACAGACGGTTCGACTTTCATGAAAAGCTCAACTAGGGACTTGATCCGGGGAACCATGCTATCTGATCCAGTGACACGTAGGACAACTTTTTGCCCTACCGATTGAGCCAGGAGGAAAACTGGTGAGACAATGACCAACACAGAAACTGTCAGACACAGCAAACTTTTTGGATCTTCGCGTAAGTGCGTGTCTGACATGTCAACCTCTCAACCTATCAATTCATATCTTGTAGTGTGAAGCGCATAGATACGAAGCATAAAAAAGGCCTTGTCTCTAAAACCGTATGCCTGTCGTTGAAGCGTC
>JBMFSZ010000356.1:0-3950 GCA_049967315.1 Desulfomonilaceae bacterium | reverse complement strand
GAGAGAAGGTTTTGATATTAGACACTACCATCTATGATCGGAGCCGCTTTTCTAAAGTGGAGCTTCTCTCCAAAGTCTATGATCATTGCGCCAAGAGATATCTCAACGGATTCAGGATACTCACTCTAGGGTGGTCAGACGGAGCGACGTTTGTTCCTTGCGACCATGCTATACTGACGTCGCCCAAAGAGAAAAACCGAGTCCAGGGAATCAACAAGATCATGGACCGACGGACTTGTGGCGCTAGGAGAAGACAGGAAGCTGTTGTGAAATCGACCGATCTGATAGTTCCTATGGTGAAACGAGCCTTAAATCTATCAATTCCAGCTCAGTTTTTGCTAATGGCTTCCTGGTTTGGTTTTCGGGCCCTGGTTCGCTCTGTAATGGAGCATATCAATGTCATTTGCATGGTAAAGAATACCTCGAAAGTGTTCTATGAGTTTGAAGGACAATCTTTGCCGCTGTCAAAGATCTATCGTACGATCAGGAAACGCTCAGGTAAAGCTAAGATCAAGGGCTCAATGATAGTAGGGATCGGCGAGCGGAAGAAGGCCAATTCGGTCTTCGTTCGTAACCGTAATAATGTAGGGAAATGGTTGGACCTGTTATGCGCCGATCTGTCGCTTCCCGATAAGGATGTGGTCCGTATCTACGGAAAGCGCTGGGATATCGAAGTTTTTTTCAAGATGGCCAAGCACTATTTAAAGCTTGATTCCGAGACCCAAGTCCGTGACTTTGGCTCTATCGTGGCCCATTCATCGATTGTCATGATCCGTTACATCTTCCTGGCCGTCTAACAACGACACGCCTCTGATGATAAGACAATGGGAACTCTTTTTCTCGCAACTTCCGACGAAATTCGCGACCTATCTTTAGATGATCCCTTGGTTCGCGTACTCTCTGTTGTATGGAATAAAATACGAAAATTCTACTCAAAATCGGAACAATTGGTACTCGAAATAATTGAAGCCACTATGAAGGAGGCCCTGGCCTTCATCAGACCTGGATTTCTCGCCAAGTGCGAAAGTTGAGCAATTTAGATTGCTTGTTCGAGATTCAGGTAGCAAATATGTTACCAAGAGGGGAATTAGTGTGGATGAAACTTGTGGTATTCATTTCTGTAAGCGCAAGTAGCGGCGAATGTCGCCTATCAATAAGGTTAATCTTGTCTCAAGACAAACCCCTGTTTTTCGAAATTACCCATAAAGGACAAAAACATTACTGTATTAGGGACGTCGTTGCTGGTGAATTGCGACTGCTCCCGGAAAAAGTTTCAAAAATACCATGGGACCAATATTGCCATCATCAGTGGCAGATGATCTTGAGATCGAATATTTGGGGGTTGAGACTCAGAGGAGGCAAACGTAGCACCCTTCAGGGCGGATCATTGAGCAATGAACAATCGCAAAGAGTTTATCCTTTGCTCCGCAGGAAATCATTCTTCGAGAGAAGGGGCGTTTCACAGGGAGAACCTAAAAGTCATCGAACAGGAATGAATCTTCCAGTTCCCGGACACGTTTATTTCCATGACCACGTCCACCCGCCTATGACGGCTCTGGCCTGCGCCCCCCTTTCTCCCGCCTGGCTCCATAAAGATCATGAATGCGGTAAACACATTAGCATAGCCAACCTGCTGCTGTGTTTTGCTCCAAAAAAATGTTTATTATTCATCAAGAGAGGCGCATTACTGACTAATGCATAATTAGCCCCAAATTAGGCTCTTGTATTTAAGGTAAGACGTAGACAGGCTTTTATTACATTTTTGCTTGGTTTCCAAAAGACGTCTGGATTTTAACCGGACCTGACGCTGTCGCCACAATCTAATTACGGATATGTCCTAATTTACCAGATCACCAAGTAACCTGATGTTTACAATTCGTTTGCGCCTGAGTGGGAATTGCGAGTAGCTGGAGCTTTGACTATATTTCATCCTAGGTGCGACAAATTGTCCGCCATTTTTTCAACCCCAAAATATTGGCTATCTTTGGAATTGCGTTAGCGACCACTAAAATCCAGAGCGAAGGGCGATAAAAATGGATAACATATCCAAACTACTGGAGATAAACCGACTCTTCATAACCAAAGACAATATGCGAGAGGTGTTGGAGAAAATCCTCGACACGGCTATCGCGATTGCCTCGGCAGATATGGGCAACATTCAGCTTTTCGATGGAAAAACCTCCAGCCTCAAGATCGTAGTTCACAGGGGTTTTGACATACATTCCCTAGACTTCTGGAACCATGTCCAGGAAGGGCAAGGCGCATGTGGAACGGCCCTGGCGAGAGGAAGTAGAGTAATAGTAGAAGACGTTACTGAAAGCCCCATCTTCAGGAACACCCCTGCGCTGGACGTTCAGTTGAAAGCCGGAGTGCGGGCCATTATCTCTACTCTGCTGATTGGTCGCTCAGGCAAAGTGATCGGCATCATGTCTACACATTTCAGGAAGCCTCACAGGCCGGATGACAGTACGCTCCGCCTCCTGGATCTCCTGGCCCGTCAGGCGACTGACATTATTGAACGGGAACAACATGAAAAGGCTCTAAAAGATATGGAAAGGCTCGAAACCTTTCGTTTGTTCGTAGAATCGGCTCCTGTAGCCATAGCCATGTTCGATAGAGATATGCGCTACCTCGCTGCTAGCCACAGATGGTCGGAAGAATATGATCTCAAAGGCCGCGACATCTTGGGGCTTTCGCATTACAAAGTTTTTCCGGAAATTTCTGATCGTTGGAAGGATGCTCATCAACGAGGCCTCTCCGGGGAGGTTGTTAAAACTGATGAAGACCTTTTTGAACGAGTGGACGGAGGCTCTCAGTGGCTACGATGGGAGATAACACCCTGGCGACTGGGAGATGGACAGATAGGTGGGATAATTATTTTCACAGAGGATATCACCCAAAGGAAACAGGCTCAAATGAAGGCCGAAAGGGATGAACAACGCCTCAAGTTAGCCTTGAAATACGCCAAAGCCGGCATGTGGGAGTGGAATACCAAAACAAATGAGAATCGCTGGTCAGACGGACTTTGGGAACTATATGGTCTGGAACCGAATAGCTGTCAACCATCTTATGAATCTTGGGCTGCAACCATACACCCTAATGATAGGGCCAAAACCGAAA
The DNA here is from genome assembly GCA_049967315.1 of Desulfomonilaceae bacterium. GTDB lineage: Bacteria > Desulfobacterota > Desulfomonilia > Desulfomonilales > Desulfomonilaceae > CAJBEZ01. The sequence goes on along the minus strand of JBMFSZ010000356.1, from coordinate 830 downwards.
AAATTGTTGCCGAAGCTTTAGCCAAGGCAACGGAGCTAAATACTGAATGGCGTGTAAATAATCCCGACGGCTCCAAAAGATGGCTGATGGCGAGGGGAGGACCGTTGCTGGATGACTCCGGTCAACCCTACTCCTATTTGGGTATTGTAATTGATGTTACGAAACAGAAACTGGCTACCGAAACCGTTAAGAAAAATGAGTAGCGGTTCGAGTTAACTCTGGGAAGCGCCAAGGCGGGTATGTGGGGGCGGGACAGCAAGATCAACTGTTCCACTGAGCTAAGTTCAAAAAAAAGGACACCAATGTATAGATAAAAGACAAGACGGAGGTGTCAGTATGGTAAAAGCGAAGATTCCTTATGGAATGTATCCTAAGGATTTCCGTGAGGACGCTGCCAGGTTGGTCCCGGGGGGTGGCTTATCGGCCGCCAAGGCGGCGGATCGTCTTTCAATGCCCAAAAGCGCCCTGGAACGGTGGATCAAGGTGGCTAAGCAGTACAAACTTGATGAAATTGGTAAATCTCAAAGACCTCTGAGTGAACAAGAATTTGAATTGGCCCATGTCAAACGTGAGCTGGAGATATTGAAGATACAGCGGGACATATTAAAAAAAGCGGCGGTGTACTCTGCGAAGGAGTCGCTGCAAGGCACCCGGTAATAAATGTCATGCGACTCCATTTTCCTGTCCCTACGCTTTGTAGGGTCTTTGGAGTGTCGTTGAGTGGTTATTACGCCAGTTGTGGCAGACAGCCATCTGAACGATCCAAACAGGAGAAAAGACTGGAAGTTGAGATCTAGGCGGCGCATAGACGCGCTCGTAAGACATACGGA
>JBMFSZ010000355.1:0-3969 GCA_049967315.1 Desulfomonilaceae bacterium | reverse complement strand
CGCGCGGAACGCCTTGTTTTTCAACTATTATTCACTCGCCCCACTGTATTCTCATACAAAAAAGGCGAAACTATAGTGTTAAATGGAGGCGGAATATTGGCCAGGATACTAGTTGTGGATGACGAAGAACCTATTCGTGGCTTGTTACGACATGCTCTGGTCTCAAATGGTCACGAAGTAGTGGAAGCCTCAAACGGAACAGAAGCAATCCGCCGATTCCGTGAGGGGTCTATCGATTTGGTAATTACTGACATTATAATGCCTGATAAAGAAGGCCTTGAATCCATAATGGACCTCAGGGAAATTGATCATGATGTAAAGATAATAGCCATGTCTGGTGGGGGCAGATTAGAGCCACATTCGTATTTGCAGATGGCCTCCAAGTTTGGCGCCCAAAGGGTGTTCCAAAAACCCCTCTCGATTTCGACGCTCCTGCTGGCTGTCGATGAACTCCTCAACTCGGATTAGCTTGCTCACAATTTCGGTTAAGCGATAAATTGTAATGAACTGGTTTTCACGTGGTCTTAAGGACCCTGAGAGGCGAACAACTGTGTCATGTAACCGTCGCAGTATCCCAAACCCATCAAGCGGAATTTCACGCTTAATATATTCTTGCGATGCCCCGGACTGTCCATCCACTCTTGAACAACCTTTCGACAGTATTGGTCAAGACCCGCTATGGTGGAGGGAAGTTTTGCGCTACTCCAGAAAATATTTTCACCATACGATGCCGGTCCAGAAAAATGCAACTTCGCAATTCGTTGGCCGAAAGTTCGCCAGCCCTGTGGAAATTTGTCAGAGTTATGACCCATCGTGCCAGCTCTGGCCTGATTCAGGGAATGAGCGTACGCTAGCTTGTTCAAGGGACCGCTTATCTTCAACAATGGGATACGTCGAATGCTGCGCTCCCGATTGGTCCATTTGAGAATCAGTGACTGAATATCGGGTTGAAATTGCCTGGTTTGAACATGCGCGTCTGCCTGCCTGGCTACCCGTGTAGAAGGAATCTTCTCCTTGAGGTTCCGATCCAGCGCGAATGTCGGAATACTTATGAACACGCAGGAAAGAGCAAAGAGCCAAAACTGGGGAAACAAATAAAACAAAATACTCCTGAACTGATACCTAATACACATTCCTGATTCTATACGGCAAAAATTTTAAAAAAATTTTCCATTATGAAGTCAATAGTTTCCTGGTTGACGTGAAAGTTTTCACGACCTCCAGTAAAAATTGGTTTGTTTAGCATCGGCCTGTAAATAGTCGCCATCTCATATGCAGGAAAGTAACTTACATTCGAATGACGGGACACGAATTCATCTGCAACGGCTCGCAAGGTGGACTTTGAATTGCAGCTAGCGCTTAAGACATCGCAATCAGATCTAAACGTGGCCCACAAGTGTACAGGAGAAACTGTAACAACAATATGGCAATGCGGATTCCACTCAGACAGAATTAAATGGATTCGTTCCAGGTTAGAAAGGTTCTCTCCATAACGGCTTACCCTGAATTCATAACGGCTCATGTCGCCATGTTCATTTACATAAGGGCCGGAAGGTAAACAGATCACCGAGCCATCAAATTTGTCCTGCCAGATTTCTGTCAATCCCAGGGTAAGTATCAGCATCTCCGCTGTTTTCAGAACTTGTCTTGAACAAGAAATGTGATGCCGAAAGTCTTCCTCTGCGTTTTCCAAGGTGTCATAAACAATCAGTCTACGGTATGGGTCCTGAATCACACCAGTTCTAGGAGCCCTCCACCAGCGTATGTTTGGATTGAATTCGCCGAAGGTGTATTCGAATATTTGTTTCATCGAAAAGGTATTGTACAGCCGCTCCCATGCGGCTGACGCGTGTTTCGAAGCCGGGTGTCCTGTTTCTTCAGCTATATATGAATAGCCTTTCTGTAAAAGTACAGATTTAATCTCCCGGGCAAAACACGATCCCATCGAAGCAATCTTGGTGGACCTGTCAATCTTGGGGCCATCGTAACGAGGCAGCGGGTATATTCCGTCAACTGAAGGGTTGTCGTATGATCCTGGCCACACTTGCCACGACTCAAAGTGATGAACTGGGTGAACATCAGAACGGGCCATATCTAATTCACTCTAGATCTAGATCCTGTCCTCACAGCAATATGTCATGCCCCGTATTTTGTCTGTCTCTGAGCATGAGCTGTAATTAGTTTCATAAGATTGGAAGCGTTGAACTGTCCCAAGGCCCCTCTGAGACACTGAGACTCACCAAAACTCTCCACATCCGGGTTTGCTCTAGTCAGTCCTGGGGCATAGAGAATTAGAGGAACGGGGTGCCAACTGTGAGCTTTCAGAACTGAAGGCGTAGAATGATCTCCAGTGACTACGAGAACACTGGGCTTGAGTGCAAGTATCCTTGGAATTATGGCGTCAATTTTCTCGATTTCTTGGACTTTAGCCTCAAAGTTGCCGTCTTCACCCCTACTATCAGTATATTTGTGATGGACAAAAAAGAAATCAAAATTGTCCCAGTGGATCCTAAGGGACTCAAGCTGATCTTCGGTGTTCTTCAAACCATCTATTAAAGTCATGCCAACCAGACTGGCGAGTCCTTTGTACATTGGGTATACGGCCATGGCGGCTGCTTTCATCCTGAAGACTTCTTCAAACTTTGGTAATCCTGGCTCCGTGGACCAACCGCGTAAAGTCAGCATATTGGCTGGACTCTCATTCCTGATTCGCTCAGAACTCAACTCTACCCACTGATTGACCAGATCCGCTGTCCTTCGGGCTTCAGATGAACCATCCAGCGGCCTGACCCTAAGTGGCTTCAGCCCGACTTTTTGCGGATCAGTTTCATTCAAGGCAGATGAAAGGCCCTGCCCCCTCAGGATAAGGACAAATCGATAATCCTGCACCGGCTTTACTATAATTTCGACTCCGGGGAGTTTGATATCTTCAATCAGCGAAACCATTCTAGCGCATTCGGTTGTCGGGATACGGCCAGCGCGTCGGTCAGTTATGAATCCTTTGGAGTCTACTGTGCAAAAATTGCCTCGGGCCGCAACGTCAAGCTCAGTAAGTGTGAGACCAATTCCAACAGCCTCCAGGACTCCCCTGCCGATAAGATGCTCCAACGGGTCATACCCAAACAGCCCGAAATGCCCAGGTCCACTTCCCGGAGTTATTCCCATACCTACAGTATTCATCAACCCCACTGATCCTTCTCTTGCGAGTTTGTCCATGTTCGGAGTATTGGCCGCTTCAAGTTCGGTTGGACCGCCAGCTTCTCTCGGCAAGCCTCCAAGGCCATCCATGACCAGTAAAACAGCCTTTGTTGTCCCAGCCTGGGCCAACGATTTCATCAGATCAATATTCGTCATAATATTTCCCCTTGGGTTGACATGTTCTCAAAAGCGCGAAGGTTTCGCCTATTGCTCAAAATAATTCATTGTGTTTGCATCAGACAAACCAAATTTGTAATTAGCCTTGTCGTTTACTATTAAATCCCATTGTGATAGTACGCTTTAAACGATCTGGCGACTTTAAATAGAGCCGAACTTGTTTCTAAATTATGAAAGATAAGAAAAATTAATGGGTTTAACAAGTTCTTTAATCAAACTGGCCAGGCCAGGCCAATGGATAAAAAACGGTTTTGTGCTCATGCCGCTAGTTTTTTCAGGTCGGTTATTCTGCCCGTACGATTCGGTTAAAACACTTGGAGTTTTTATAAGTTTTTGTCTGGCTGCGTCTGCCACTTACGCAATAAACGATTTTATGGATAAAGACCAGGATCGTATCCATCCGCTGAAACGACACAGACCTCTGGCTTCGGGAGCCGTTTCGCCTAGTGTCGCGCTAGTTTTTGTGGCCGGATTGTTGGCAGCGATGATATTGAACTCGTGGTTTTTTAGGCTGCCAGCTTTCACCGTAGCGGTGCTGGTGATTTACATACTGATGCACTGTCTGTATTCCTGGAAACTCAAGAACCTCGTGAT
>JBMFSZ010000354.1:0-3982 GCA_049967315.1 Desulfomonilaceae bacterium | reverse complement strand
ACGGTGAAAAGTTCGCAGATAACAAAAAACACGCTAATTACCATCGCATAGGTCACAATTTTGGCCAGCGACTGTATCGCTTCCCAACCTGCGTCAAACTTCGTGTATTTTCTCAAGAACAGGCAAATCATTATCAAGAGTGCCGGGCCGGCAGCAAAAGCGGACGCCAGGAACCTTGGAGCCATGATGGCGCTAAGCCAGAAACCGCGGCCAGGCAACCCAGCGTAAAGGAACGCTGTAACAGTATGGATACTCACAGCCCACGGGATTGAAAGATAAATAAACGGTTTAATCCATTTCGGAGGGGGCGCTGACTTGGCTTCCGCTTCCAGGACAGTCCAACCAACGAAGATATTCAGAAACAGATATCCATTAAGGACTATCATGTCCCAGAAAAGCACCGAATTTGGGGTCGGATGTAACAGAACATTAAATGCTCTGTCCGGGCGCCCAAGATCTACCACGATGAAGGTCAGGCACATGGTGACAGCCGCAACAGCCAGAAATTCACCAAGAATCGTTATCTTCCCAAATACCTTATAGTTATGGAGATAGTAAGGGAGCACAAGCATAACAGCCGATGCGGCCACTCCGACAAGGAACGTAAATTGCCCAATATAGAGCCCCCAAGATACGTCCCGGCTCATCCCCGTGATCCCCAAACCGTAACCGAGCTGCATCAGATAGAATCTGAATCCCACCCCTACAAGGAGGAGCAGGAAACCTATCCACGCAAAGTAGCTCTTATTACCTCTTAAAGCCTTTTCAAGCATGGTTACCTCACAATATGTAATAAACCTGAGGACGAGTGCCTAACTGCGGTTTACGTTGAATCGACGGATTGGTTCTTAAAAGCTGTCGAACCTCGGAGTTAGGGTCTTCCAGGTCTCCAAATATCAGAGCCTTTTCCTTGCATGCCTCGACACAAGCCGGCATTTTCCCCACATCCAGACGTTCCGAGCAGAAATTGCATTTTTCCACCACGCCCCGTGTTCGTGTAGGAAATTCAGGATTTTCTTTCTTTATGAAAGGCCTTGGGTCTCGCCAGTTAAGGTTTCTGGAACCATATGGGCAAGCAGCCATACAGAAACGGCATCCGATACAGCGATGATAATCCATCTGGACAATTCCGTCAGGACGGCGGAAAGTTGCCTTGACAGGACAAACCCTGACACATGGAGGATTGTCGCAGTGGTTACACAAGACCATGAATGGTAAACCCTTGAGACTATCCTTTACGAAACCTTCAATATAAGGATTTTCCATCCCAGGAAACGCATGTTCATACGCAGTTTGCCAAATCCACTTTACTTCATCCTTTGGGTTACCAAAATCGGGAATGTTATGAGCGTAATCACACGCCAGGACGCATTCCTTGCATCCTTCCTTGGCGTTCAGACACTTTTTCTGATCAACGACCATGGCCCATCTCTTCCCAGCGAGAGCCTTTGGGTCCCTCTCAAATTTGGGCTCACCGGTTCCGGCCACCGCATCAACTACCGGCTTGGCTCCTAGACCCAGCACGGACAGACCGGCAACCTTCAAGAAATTTCTTCTTGTTTCGTCCATTACTTTTCACTCCTTCCGGCCTGTTGCTCTGGCTCCTTTGGCGGGAGATGGCAATCCCAGCAATTTGGAGACACATTCAGGTAATTGTGGCATCTGTCGCAAAACTTGGTTTTGCTCGAATGGCACTTGGTACAGGTGTTTTGTAGGCTCATGTTATATTGTTTTCCGGTGGAGCTAACATAAATTCTGTTACCGTCTCTTAAAACCTGATCCCTCCACTGAGCCAGCAACTCCATGTGGTTGGCTTTCATGAACTCCTTGGATTCAACGCACTGTTTCTCCTTGGTGCCGACATCAAGCTGAGGCGGCTTCGAACTTTTGCCGAAATCGTACCAAAAAGGCGAAGTAACCAGGGCGAGAAATATAACGATTAATATTATGATTTTTCCAGCGTTATACATTCTACTCGTCCTCCTCTTCATCGCCTAACGGTTCGCCACGTAAATCGAGCGTGCGTTCCTTTTCTCCTGTCATAACCAGAGCATTGGCTACCAGCTCGTGGATGCCACCAACTGTCACATCAGGCGCCCAGTAATGAGTTAGAGCCGTTAGTGTAGCTCGGTCAATGGCACACATACACAGGAGCCGGTTGACATCGTGTCTGTCTCTCACGTGCTTTAAAGCGCTTGCTCGAGGGAATCCTCCTCGCATCCTCATCTCGATGTTTTCGTCATTCCCTAAACCAGCTCCACCACCGCAGCAGAATGTCTGTTCTCGAATAGTGTTCTCTGGCATCTCGTAGAAGTTGTTAACCACGTTGCGTATCACATAACGGGGTTCTTCCAGCAATCCTGCGGCACGAGCCGGATTGCAGGAGTCATGGTAAGTGGCGATAATCTTGTCGTTTCGGCTAGGATCGAGTTTCAGCTTGCCGTTTTTGATTAAGTCTGACGTGAATTCCGTTATATGGACCATCTTGGTCTGTTTTGCGTTTTCAAATTTGGTACCAGTAATGGGGGAAACCGGTTCTTCGAGGAAGTCGGCGGGGCCATTCATGGTCTCCATATATTGATGGACAACCCTCCACATGTGACCGCATTCTCCACCCAGAATCCATTTAACACCGAGTCTCTTGGCTTCTGCGTAGATCTTTGCGTTAAGACGCTTAATCATCTCGTGGGAAGTGAACAGACCAAAGTTACCGCCCTCAGACGCATATGTGCTCCAGGTATAGTCAAGACCCAGTTCGTGGAATAACATCATGTATCCCATACAAGTGTAGGTTCCTGGATCTGCGAAATAGTCTCCGGAAGGAGTCACGAAAAGAATTTCGGCTCCTTTCTTGTTGATAGGAAGGTTAACTCTTACACCGGTTATGTCCTCTATGTCATCCGCCATAAACTCCCACATGTCGACTAGTCCATGAGGCGGGATTCCAAGGTGGTTACCAAAACGATAACAGTTGGCCACCGGTTCCATTACCCAGTTGATGTTAAGACCTACAAGATTGAGCAGTTCACGCCCAATCATCGTAACTTCAGCAGTATCAATTCCATACGGACAGAAGACAGAGCAACGTCTACATTCTGTGCACTGAAAGAAATAGTAAAACCATTCCTTGAGGACATCTATTGTGAGTTCTCGTCCTCCTCCAAAACGCCCGAGCATTTTTCCCAAGACAGTAAAATCGTTTCGATAGACACTTCGAATAAGCTCGGCGCGTAAGACAGGCATATTTTTCGGGTCGCCGGAACCGATAAAGAAATGGCATTTGTCTGCGCATGCTCCACAGCGGACGCAAATATCCATAAACAGGCGAAACGAACGATATTTTTCCAATCGTTCCTTCATGCCATTCAGGATAATTTCCTTCCAGTTTTCAGGCAGTTTCCAGTCTTCATCGGTGGGAGCCCATTCTCGCGGATTGGGCATGCCAAGACGTTTGAGGTTTTTACCAGCCGCCGGGAAACTGTAAGTGCCTTCCCTAAATACGGCGGGATTATCCATCCACCCCTTTTCAGGCGGCTTATTGAGATCTATATTCATCAAATCCTGAGGTTTAGGTAAGCTGTGCAAATCCATGGTTACTCCTTGTCCACAGGGATGCCGACTTCTTTCATCTTTTCCCTGAAATCATCTTCATATTCTTCGTAAGTATGAACCTTCACCGGATAATTCCACGGATTCACGTAACGCTCGCTACGATTCACATTCGCCATATTACGAGTGGGGCTCAAAAATACCCCACCAGCGTGCATCAGCTTGGAAAAAGGGAAATAGGCTATCAAGACACTGACCAAAAACAGATGCACATAGAAGATTGGATGAATCCCTGGAGTAACGGCCGGATGGAGGGTAAACAGACCCATCGCTAGAGTTTTCACGCCTAACAGATCCACCTTGAAAAAATTCCTCATCAAGACTCCCGAGATCCCGATGCCCAATATCAGAAACAAGGCGAAATAATCTGCCG
>JBMFSZ010000353.1:689-4004 GCA_049967315.1 Desulfomonilaceae bacterium | reverse complement strand
CAGCTTGCACCTAAAGATCGCGTTCAAGTGTCTCAAACCTTCGGACCACTTCTCAAGCCCCTTGATCCAGAACAGATGAAGATCAAGTTAACAGAAAAACTCGAGGACCTGAAACAAGAATTTGATGTACTCAAGAAGCTTCCCGGTTTTCGGTTTAGCTTCGATTTCGATTCTACCGAAAAAATGATACATGGTTTGGCTGATGATGCCGACTTCGAAAAAATACAGAACAAGATTCACCGACAATTTGAAGTGAACCATGAAAAGGTTAATAGATCTTTTGTCGAGCTTGAAGACGCTCTAGCGTCCTTGATCAGGGAAGCTGACCTGATTGATCAGCGCATGTCTTCATCAAGACATGTAGCTAGCCTGAAGTCAGCCCCAACAGGATTGTCAAAGTGGTGTGCAGATCTTAATACTTACATTGTCGCGAATCTTGCTAAGACAGTTAAGGAATTCAGAACAGAATGTAACGACATAGAACAGAAAGCGAATGGGGTTATTTCTGAATATGTAACTGACAAGAAGGGTCCTGAGACGGTCAAGATTAGGAGAATCCTTGATGGATGGGAAAAACATGCCAGTATCAACAAACAATTGAAAGGCTTGAAAGATAATGTCCAGCACCTGGATAGAAAACTAGTCGATTATGACCAATGGGTACGCCTGCTCACACCATCAGATGACCTTTACAAACAGCTCATCGAGATGCAAAAAGATGATGCTCATATGCTTGTCTCTAGCCAGCTGCTTAAAGAGATAGAAAGCGTATGGGAGGACATTTCTGATCACTTGCGCCTGCGAAGCGTGAATGGACTTGGCGCTTACAACCACTATTTCGAAAAGTTTCAGGACATAGAAACAAAAAGGAAAAAATACCTTCAGGGGCTCAGAGGCAAATTCGAAGCAGTCAAAGACAAGGTGAACCTTTTTCTAAAAGATTTAGAAGTTGGTACTGATAGCAGAGCCAACGTTGTGTTTAATCCAGACGATAGCAACGGTTGCTATGATCAATTGTTCAATCAAGCACTGCAGCAACTGCTGCGTATCTGTGAAGGAGAATCACGGGATCTTTCAGAACAAAGACTTGATCTCCTGTATAACTGCAATGTTCTCAAACGAGTGTCTCTTGAGGAGGTCAGTCCGTTAATCGAAAAGATTGATAAATGCGAAAAAGACCTCAATGATCTTTCAAAGACCTTGAATGTTAATTGTATCAAGGCAATCATCGAGGGGGATGGTAAGCAGGATTTCGACATTGATGTAGCCAAAAATGCCACAAAAAGAGCCAGCAATATTTCAAGGGAGGTCAGGAAGACCATAATAGAGAAGACCAAACAGAAGACTAGAACAGAGGCCTCCGAGGAACCAAACGAAATGCTAAAGCTCATCCCTGAAGGCCAGGTTATCGACCTCAAGCAACTGATAGTAAAGATGCTAAAAGAGGATCAGCCACCCGCTGGAATTTTGGAATCCGCATTAAAAACTCTTAGCGAGTTGTTCATGGATGACAAGGTCCAAATCAAGTTGGAGCTTCCACGCAGGAGATGATAGTGGGGGGAATCAGGCGCAAGATGGGATCTAATGTTACAAACCTTACGACTGCAATTGACGCATACCCGGCTGCCTTTCGAGGCAATAGGCTAAATCTCCTCTTCCTTGACGATGCTCAGCCAATATTTAGTTCACAGAAATTCTTGAAAGAAGTGGACAGCATGGAGCTACAAGAAGATCGTCGAGAATATCTCATAGGGGACAAAGATGGATGGCCTTTTCCCACCATCAGCATCGAAAGTCGCCCTGATCCCTGGACGATAACTGAGGCGCTTTTTAATAATTTCGAGATAGCGGAAAAAGTTCTTCCGACTCAGCGCGATATCGGGAAGATATTAACAGAGCATGTATCAAAGAAAAAACCTGATGTCATTATACTCAATATTGTTGACGGGCTTTCCTATTATGACCTCCCTGACGACATGGATGCGATCCCCTGTCTGGTTAGAGGTGTAACAACCACTGATTTCGGTTTTCGTGATGTCATTGGGAAACCTGCTATATCGCAGCGACTGTTTTCTCTCGGCTACAAAAACCAATTAGCTTTTACGTTCTTCGACACAGACGCTAAACCTCTATCTAATGAATTACACTCAGCTTTTGGTAACTCTCAGCTTAATCGGATTAATTCTATTGAAGAATGTATTGACATGATCAGAGACAATCCATTCTGGCGTGGTTATATCCAGATAGTGGCGCCAGGCCTCGACAAACTTGCGCACTACCATCCTGACAGGCCAATGATAAAAGAAACTTTAGCCGGGATCTTTGAGAGGCTCCAGAAGGTGGTTGATTCCGTGTCCTCGAAAGGGAGGCGAGTGGCTGCATACCTTACATCAGATCATGGAATCCTCTGGCGCGATTATGCAAAAGAGAAAACTAAAGTCGTTGGGGACCTATTTTCAGAAGATATGGTACATCCGAGGTATATAAACGGCAGTTTACCAAGAAGCTATGCGAGGACCGTAAGATTGGAACGTTTTTCGTACACCCTTCTCAAAGCCCCTTACATGACGAGAGACTGGAAACATTCCGAATGGGGAGTTCACGGCGGAATCTCTGCCTGGGAATCGATTGTTCCGATCATAATAAAGGAAATAGGCTAGATGAAACAACTGCTAATCGGAAAAGATGTCGATGAAGGGAATATGTTCAGGATTTCATGCGACAAGTCCCAACGAATTTTAGTCTGCGGAAAGACTGGGACCGGTAAATCATATACAATGGGTGTCCTGATCGAAGAGCTTGCCAATATAGGTGAAGACATAATTCTTGTCATCGATCCGCAGGGGATATTCTGGACAATGACACAGCCAAATGAAGCCCCTCAAGAGGTTGATGTCCTTTGGGAGTATGACAGAGACCCGAAGGGGTTCCGTGTAAATCTATTGGTTCCTGGCGATCCGGTCGAAAGGTATGGTGGCAAGGATGTTGTGAATCAGATGGAAAGGCGGGGCCTTCAAATCCAAGGTTTACGGCTTAATCCTTCAGATCTCTCGCCGGAGATGTGGTGTGAACTTTTCAATCTCGACATAAACGAGCTACAGGGCGGCATGCTCTTCAAGGCTGTCAGGACATGTTACCAGAAATTAGGCCATGATTTCCTACTCGATGACATTGCGAGCACCGTGGCAAAGCTTAGAGGCCTGGATAAAACCAAGGAAGCGATCTTTAGGAAGATCGAAATGGCGCATGACTGGCAACTTTTTGAGGAAGCTAGGTACCGCGAGATATGGGAGATATTACAACCTAATGCTGTAA
>JBMFSZ010000353.1:0-679 GCA_049967315.1 Desulfomonilaceae bacterium | reverse complement strand
CTGAGCGTCATAGCGCAAGGTAACTATGGGCTTAGAAATCTAATAATAGCAGTTCTTGCCAACTTTATCTTCAGGATGCGAACGATTGCGCGAAGGCGGGAGGAGTTAGGACTACCGACTGACATGAAAAAGGTTTGGGTTTTTATGGACGAGGCCCACAACTTCTGTCCGAGCGGAGGCAGTACTTTATCAAAAGACATCCTCATTCGTTGGGCAAAGGAGGGCCGCCAGCCAGGTCTCTCTTTGGTCGTGGCAAGTCAACAACCCTCTGCTTTAAGTTCTGAGGTTTTGACCCAGTGCGGCATCCGGATCGTTCATCGTATAACATCAAGGGAGGATTACCGTGCCGTAAATGCCCTGAGCCAGGATTTCCTAACAGATGATCTTGAAACTTATATCAAGCAGCTGTCCGGTCCGGGCGATACACTGATAATCAATGATGAATTCGAAAAGATGGCCAAAGTAAAAATCCATCCGCGGCAAAGTGCTCACGGAGGCAGTAGCGCATAGGGGCTTTGGACAAATTTCATGTTGATGACCCATTGAGCAGCAAACATTGACTTTGATGTATGGAATTTCGTTGGAACAAATCATCTAGCTCAAAGTCACATTTTATATAACATAACGCTAGCTTTCCTTATAAATTGGGATTTACATTAATGGTCCAAGAAAAAAGGAC
>JBMFSZ010000352.1:0-4006 GCA_049967315.1 Desulfomonilaceae bacterium | reverse complement strand
TGGATATTCGGATTAAAAAAGAACGCTGTCACTTCGTGACCCTCTCGAGAAAGGTCATCATACGGGATTACCAAACATGGCGCGCAACAGGCATGTAACAAAACTTTCATTAATCAAATTCTCTCTTTCCTAAGCTCTTGGTATCCTTTCAAACAATTATGAAAACATTCCTGGTGTGATTTGGTCACGGAATGATGTTTGGTGATAACCTAAGACATAAGTTTTAAAGCACCGAGTGAAGGGACCTGTATCGAAGTTCCTGAAGCAGGTGATCCAAAGAACGCAGTATGAATCAATTTTTGGCATCCTTTGGACCAGTCGTCGAGCCGCCTGTTCCCCGCAACACACGTTGATCTCCAACCCGGAGGGTAACTTTTTCACGATCGAAGTATTCGAGAAGAGGAATGTTGTATTTTCGAGACGCCTTGGTTATATCCTGAAACTTTGACGGGGTTATTGCTCCTTCTTTCTTCAGGTAAGCGACGAGATTCTCTCTGACTGAACCGAGAAAACCAGTACAGAAATACATTTCTTCTTTGACTTTAGTTATCTTTCCTTCCTTTTCCAGCACCGAGAGCAGGTTCTTGATATGCTTAGGGTCTTGTCCCACTTGAGCTACGAGATCCTTCAAAAGGGGAGGAGAATTTTCATTTTTGCCGAGGATGCTCAACAAGTTTTCGCGAAGCGTTTTTTCATCATCTTTAAGCTGAATCTTATGACTCGATGTCCTAATCGTGTCGCCTTGGTCAACCAGAATCCCCTTTGAAGTGAGTTCGTCCACAGCGATCCTGAAAAGACGTTCGCTTCCGGGAGTAAGTGATCTTATCTCCTGTTTTGAAATACCTTCTCTCAGCGGATTGTCCCTGTGAAAATTTTCGAGCCGATCCAGAATCTTTTTCTTTACCAGTTCCAAAAAATCTCTATGAACCAGTCTTCGTTCGGTTGAATCAAGCTGTATGACATTTCTCTGCGTGCGGAGTTTGTCGAGTGTTTTATCCAAACGGGAAGACGAAAAGGCGGACATGCCCAGTAACTCGTTTCTGTTTACCCCTGTTACTCCTGAACCCCTAATGAGGGACGATATGACCCCCACATCGTCTTCCCTCTCAGTTTCCAGGAAAGATTTGACAGATCTGGCTTTTAATTTTGGAGCCCTGGGATTTAGGATCACTCCACCTCCCAAGGTAATGGAAGGGGAGATTGCACGAATTACAAAACGGTCACCAGTTGCAGGGACAATAGGCGCCGAAGTCCTTATCTGAGCCAGGATTTCGTCTCCTGGTTCGAGGACCTCCCTGTCCGGAAAGGCGACAGTGGCTTCCACATCTGTAGTGTAATGATGCAGCCTAACTTTCCGGAGATTTGTCAGCTTCACGGAACTACGGTTCAAAGACGTGAGTTTAACGTCCACAATATATGATGGGCGAAACTCACCGGGATGAGTTACAACATTTCCTCTATGCGCCTGTTCCTGTTCGATGCCGCGTAAGTTCACGGCCACTCGCTGGCCAGGAAAGGACTGTTGTTCAAACTGCTTATGGGATTCGATCGACCTTACTGATGACCGAAGCGCTTGAGGCAAGATCTCAATCTCGTCATTGGTAGTGATGGTACCTGAAATTAGGGTGCCGGCAACGACGGTGCCATGACCTTTTAAGGTAAATACCCTGTCAATAGGTAATCTTAAAAGACCGTGAACTGATTTCAGGCCAATATCCTTGCTGAGATTCAATATGACCTGCTTGAGTTCATCGATCCCTTCGCCAGTTCGAGCTGAAACTCTCACAAGTGGAGCGTTTTCGAGGAACGTTCCTTTAATGAGATCCTTCACATCTTCTTCTGCTAAAAGCGCGAGTTCTTCGTCGACGAGGTCGAGTTTAGTTAAAACGACCAGTCCATGCTTAATTCCCAGAAGGCATAATATGTCAAGGTGTTCCACTGTCTGTGGCATGACACCTTCATCAAGGGCAACCACGAGAGCGGCTATGTCAACTCCTCCAGAGCCAGCTACCATTTGTCTGACGAATTTCTCGTGGCCTGGGACGTCGACTATGCCTATTCTGAGATCCGATCCGAGATCCAGGTAAGCGAAACCTAGTTCAATACTTATCCCCCGTTCTTTCTCCTCTTTTAACCTGTCAGTGTCGATGCCGGTAAGGGCTCTCACCAATTGGGTTTTGCCGTGATCAATATGACCCGCGGTCCCAAGAATTACTCGTTTCATTAAAACTATCCTTCGGCCTATTTTGGTCAAGGACCTGAAGATTCCGAAGCAGGATTCCTTTGACCGGGAAAGATTCGGAAGACGCTAGATAAAAATAGGTTAAGCCTTTAATTTTCTTCACATACCGGGTCGGCCTGACGCTTCTTGCTGTGATTCTTTTTGGAAGCCTTGGGCACAGGAGGGTTGTTTAGTGAATTCTTTTTCGGACTATCCGGTTCAAGTTCTCCAAGAATATCTTCAGGCCTCACATCGATTGTGGTGTCATCAGCCAGCTTGATCAAAAGTGTCTCCTCAAGGGGGTTATGTTTGATGACACAACCCTCCCCCTTGCTCGTAGCTACGAGTTTGCCAACCTTCGGTAAATTTCTGCTGAAATCTTCATAAATATCATGCTCATAACTTAGGCAACACATGAGTCGGCCACAAACACCGGATATCTTCGTGGGATTAAGGGAGAGATTCTGGTTTTTAGCCATCTTCACGGAAACGGGCCTGAAGTCAGTCAGAAACCTCGAACAGCACAATTCCTGGCCACAGCAGGCAATGCCGCCAGTCATTTTGGCTTCGTGCCGGACCCCTATCTGCCTCATTTCTATCCGTACTGGAAATCTTGAAACCAATAATTTGACCAACTCCCTGAAATCGACTCTACCTTCAGACGTAAAATAAAACACATATTTGGAGCAATCGAAGAAGCACTCTACGGAAACGAGCTTCATTGGAAGCCCAAGTTCCTCAATCTTGTCGAGGCAGTAGGCATAGGCTTCAGACTCACGTTGGCAGCAACGTTCTTTCTGATCAACATCTACCTTTCCTCCCTTGCGAATAATTTTCCTGAGAGCTTCGGCCTGAGTTGAATCAATTTCCTTTTCGAATGGTGGAACAGCAACCTGTCCCAAGCCCAGTCCCTTTTCAGTTTTGACTACTACCCAGTCACCGTGCGCAAGAGCCATGTCACCAGCATCAAAATGGTACACCTTACATGCGTAGCCGAATCTGATGCCGGTGACGCGTATTGTCCTGGAGGAAAAGGTGTTCTTTGGCGCCTCATCACTCGATTCCAGAAACGGATGATTGGGCTCAGGATCAAGTGATGTTATCAGGTCGTCGCATGCATCGACCAGGTCCCCGGTTTCAAGACTGTCTTCAAACTGTTCTTCTATGTCCTCGATCATCAGACAAGGATCAGTTGCGACAAGAGACACATTTGGCTCCTGAACATAAATATCCCCGTAGCCAGAAGGGACGCTGTCGACACCAGATTCCTCATGGGAACCGTTAGCCATAGAATCTGGCGTTACTGGGGATTGGTGGGGACCCGAAGTCTTTTCATCCTTGTGAGAATTCCTGCCACCCCACGATCTCGGTAAATATGATTTATCCGAGTCCTTTATTTCCTCAGCCATGAAGCCCGTCCTCAATTGCCGGCTGTCGGTTTGTAAAGGGCTTTTTATGATCAAGCATATTGCGTATCTTCAAAAGCATTACGTCTGCCAGCATGTTTCTGTTTATGTTTGTGTCTGAACTTAACAATTCGAGCGTTTTTGCCATTTCTGCGTGAATTTCAAGCAATTGCCAGATGGAATAATGTTGGGCTGAAGTGGCTAAAATGTCAATAAGAGCGGTATGTATTATGGAATCGGCCACTCCCCCTGATTTCAATATAATCAGATCTCTAATCCAGGTCATTCCAAACTCAATGGCGTCATTAAGATTCTGTGAGTCCGAACTGATCCGGAATGAAAGATCCAGGAGACACGCCAAGCCAAAACGAGGAGCATT
>JBMFSZ010000351.1:0-4006 GCA_049967315.1 Desulfomonilaceae bacterium | reverse complement strand
GTGACATTCTGGATTGGGAGTGCTAGGTAAACCTTCATGGAAGATAACCGTAAAACCAGAAAACAGCTTATCGAGGAACTCAATCAGTTACGGCTTAAAGTGGCCAGGATGGAGCAGGCGTCGAACATTCCGCATAATTCTCAAAGAAGGTCTGACGATGAGTTGTCAAAATATCGGGAAATAATTGATAAAGCCAGTGAAGCGATTTTGATAGTTCAGGATGGCTGGATCAAGTTCGCAAACCCGGCCTGTTCAGAACAGAGCGGTTTTTCAATTGCTGAACTGATGGGTCATAACGTTTTGGACACTTGGGTTCATCCAGACGATCGAAGGTTAATTGAAGAGTATCAAAAACGGCGGCTAACAGGTGATGATTCCGTTGTCAGGTACGAATCCAGACTGTTGCGTAAGGATGGGACGACGCAGTGGGTAGAATTGAATTCGTCGCTCATCATGTGGGAAGGCAGGCCTGCGTCAGTTTGCTTTTTGACTGACGTGACGCTACGCAAGAACGCTGAAACTGCCTTGACACTGGCCAATGAATACTGGGAACGGACATTCAACGCCATTCCGGATCTGGTAGCCATTATCGATAACGGTTATAAGATCGTAAGGGCTAACAGGGCCATGGCATACCGTCTGGGAATCGGGCAGGATGCATGTGTCGGCCAACTTTGCTACCGGGTTGTTCATGGATCGGATAAGCCTCCTAAATTTTGTCCACACGCTTTGTTACTTGAAGATTCGGGTGAACATTTTGTGGAGGTATGTGAACAGCGATTGGGAGGGTATTTTCTGGTCAGTGTTTCACCGATCCCGGATAGTGATGGCAAACCACTCGGTTGTGTGCATATCGCCAGGGACATTGGTGAGCGTAAGCGGGAAGCTGAAGAAAAGGATCGCCTGATCAGGGAACTGCAACGTGCGCTGGCTGAGGTTAAAAAACTCAGCGGACTCATTCCTATTTGCGCTTCGTGCAAGAAGATAAGGAATGATAAAGGCTACTGGCAGCAGGTTGACGAATATGTAAGCGCCAATTCTGACGCTCAGTTTACGCACAGTATCTGTCCGGATTGCTCACGCAGGCTTTACCCTGAGCTTTACGAGGATGAACCGGAACAGGAATGACAGGCTAGAGCCAATTTACTTCCTGCAAACCTTGTTAGTGGGGCCGGTCATGTTGCTTTTTGCCATTAATTGTCCCTATTATTTCCCTATTAGAGGTCGCTTGACAAAACAACGTCTGTAATTAATTATCTAATGGTGATTTTAAGGACGTTCCGGTTTACTAATTACATTATATGATAGCGGCTTGGAGAATCTGAAAAATTGGGATTCGACTCTTGAATCCCCTCCGAACCGACAGGAAATACAAAATGGCGGGTGAAGATTATTACTCGGTGCTTGGCGTCAAGAAAGACGCAAAAGAATCTGAAATAAAAAAGGCGTATCGCAAACTTGCTCGAAAATATCACCCTGATGTGAATCCTGGCGACAAGAGGGCTGAAGATAAGTTCAAAACAATCTCTCAGGCCTACGAAGCGTTGTCTGATCCGGAAAAGAGAAAAATTTACGACGAATTTGGAGAGGAAGGATTGCGAAGCGGTTTTGATCCTGAACAGGCCAGGCAATACAGAGAATGGAGCCGACAATCAGGCGGAGCCAGGAGCGCACGTGATTTCGGTGGATTCGGCGGGGCTCGGGCCTATGATACCGGGGGCTTCAAGTATTCCGGGTTTGAAGATGTCTTTAGCGATCTTTTCGGGAGCGGCGGCTCTCAAAAAGTCCCAACACGGGGCCGTGACGTAGAGTCATCCCTTGAATTGGATTTCAATACGGCTCTTCATGGTGGATCAACCAGGGTGAGCCTTCAGACTACTGTAGCTTGTCCCACGTGTGGTGGCGCCGGAAGGATATCGACTGCTGGGGATGGCGTGTGCCGTACCTGCAATGGCACGGGTCAGATTGGTGTTTCCCAGGGGCCAATAAATTTTAGTAGGCCATGCCCGGATTGCGGTGGTACAGGCAGGGCAGGCCAGACATGCAGGGACTGCGGCGGGTCAGGCGTAAAACCCAAAGTCCAGACCATAGACGTGACCATTCCGGCCGGGGTGAAGGACGGATCAAAGATAAGGTTGGCAGGCAAAGGGGAACCGGGGAGAAACGGTGGCGCTCCTGGTGACCTCTATATAATAACCCATGTGGCGCCACATCCCTATTATAAACGAGACGGAGACTCCCTGAAGGTCGATATTCCCGTGACCGTGAGCGAGGCTATGAATGGAGCGGAAATACCGGTGCATACTCCTACAGGAGTAGTGCAGTTCAAGATACCAAAGGGCACCAGGTCAGGTCAGCGATTTCGGCTCAAAGGGAAAGGAGCCCCTAATCTCAAAACAAAGACTCCGGGTGATATGTACATCACAATTCGGGTTCAGGTCCCCGAATCTGATGACGAAGAAGCTCTGGCAGCGGCCAGAAAACTCGATTCTTTCTACAAGGGAAATATTCGCCAGGGGATAACACTTTAGCTATAAATACCATGACTATCCTGAGGTGGTTGTCGCAGTCCTGTAACTTCGCTGCGCACGCGGGCTCAGACCTCTGGAGAGTTCGAGATTGAACCATGAATGAAAACTATTACCGCAGAGAACAGGTGCTGGAAATACTGCATCTCCAGGAGAGCTTCCTCGACGAGCTCGAAGACGAACAACTCATCGAATGTTCGACATTTGGGCAAGCCGAAGGGAAAACATACAGCGCTGATCAGATTGAGAGGATCCGGATTATTTCGAATCTGGTTCACGATCTTGAAGTAAACCTGCCAGGCGTCGAAGTCATCCTTCAAATGAGGGAAAATATGATCATTATGAGGCGGCAGTTTGACCAGATCCTCGAAGCCCTAATCAAGGAGATCAAACTCAGGATGCCTTGAAGATTAACGTAATTCATTCATGTATGACAGAATTCACTGAAAAGGAACTCTTGTCCCATATCAAAAATCGTATTGCACACTTTTCCAGGTTTTCCGCTCAACCGGTTGTCATCCTGTTGATGGTTGTCCTGATGACCGCCAGAATCCAGGCGGCTCAGACTGTTGACCCTATCCTGAAGCGTGTCATGGGGATAACGGATCCGGCAAAAAAGATCCAGCTTCTCGATGAAGCGCTTCAGACAGAAGGCCTGTCCGAACAGACAATCGCTTCCCTTTATTTTGAACGAGGTGTGGCTTTCAGCCAAACCGGGGATTGCTTCAGGGCGCTGGAAGACCTTGACGCCGCAATGAGTCATTCAAAACGTATGTCCAGGGCGCTGCTCGAGAAAGCTGAATGTCTTATACGCGTGGATCAGCTCGACCAGGCCTCCTTGGCTCTGGAAAGATTCCTCCTGTTGAGGCCGGGTACTGCCCGCGCCTACACCTTGATGGGAACGATCTACGAAAAGCAGGGAGCCTTGCTCAGAGCTGAGGACGAATATAGTCGGGCCATCAGGTATGATGCCTCATACTTGCCCGCCATGGATGCCAGAGCCAGGATCTTCCTGAAAGAAGGCAAGCCCCGAAAGGCGTTGGAAGACCTCAATACAATGGTCAACTTCGCTCCTAAAGATCCGGACGTGCTAACATTCAGAGGAAGCGTCTACTCCAAGTTGCGTGATTATAAGTCGGCTCTGGCCGATTACGCGAAGGCGGAGGCTCTGAAACCGAATGATGAGAAGATCATAAAGGACAGGGTCCTGACTTTTCTTAAAATCGGTAAGCCGTCAAAAGCGCTGGAGATATTGTCGCAGCATTCTCCTGATCCTGATGATGTTGAATCAAGGCTTTTTTCGGCCCGGGCGTATATGCTTTCGAACAATTTTGAAAAGGCAATTTCGCTGCTGAACGAAATTCAGAAGAAGTGGCCTAACAACGCTCAATGCAGATTGCTGTACGGCTCTATCAACTACCGGAAGGGGAACATTGACGCTGCCCTTGCCAACCTGAACGCAGCGCTTGAATTAGACC
>JBMFSZ010000350.1:0-4016 GCA_049967315.1 Desulfomonilaceae bacterium | reverse complement strand
TGTCTTTGGTAATTCTTTCCTGAATTCAATTTCTCGCGGATATTTGTAAGGGGCGGTATTAGATTTAACGAAATTCTGGATTTCAGTGATCAGATCGTCGGATGGCTCAAACCCCGGCCGTAACACCACAAAAGCCTTCACAATTTCACCACGAACGGGGTCAGGTTTGGCCACCACCGCCGATTCAAGAACCGCAGGATGCTCTATCAGGGCACTTTCTACTTCAAACGGACCAATACGATAACCAGAGCTAATTATGACATCATCAGCCCTTCCGACGAACCACAGATAACCATCTTCGTCACGGTAGGCCCTATCCCCGGTCAGGTACCATCCTTCGCGGAATGTCGCTGCTGTCGCTTCAGGGTTCCCAAGATACTCTCTGAACAGCCCAACTGGACGATTAGGACTGACACGAATCGCAATGTCACCTTCCTGGTTAGATGGAAGGGGTTTTCCCGCATCGTCAATCACGTCCACGTTGAAACCCGGAGCAGGTCTACCCATGGAGCCAAACCTTACCGGCGCGTCATCAACAGGAAAATTCCCAACAATCAACACTGTTTCAGTCTGTCCATATCCATCACGAATCGTAATCCCAGTTTGCTCTCTCCAAGTATCTATAACTTCGGGATTCAAGGGTTCACCTGCGCCGACACAGCTACGCAACGAGGAGAGATCATAAGATTTGAGATCTTCAACAATCAGCAGACGATAGGCGGTAGGTGGAGCGCAAAAGCTCGTAACCCTGTATTTTGAAAGTAGTTCAAGGGTCAGGCGTCCACTGTATTTACCTTTTGTGTTATGGACAAAAACGGTGGCTCCGGTATTCAAAGGACCAAAAAGACTGCTCCACGCGGCTTTGGCCCAACCTGTATCAGACAGGTTCCAGTGCAGGTCTCCAGGGCGTAAATCCAGCCAGAATCGACCCGTCACCGTATGACCAATGGGATAACTGTGGGTGTGAAGTACCATCTTTGGGTAACCCGTTGTGCCGCTCGTGAAATAGAGAAGCATCGGATCATCCTTATGAGTCTTAACTTTTTCCCCAGAAGGAATTACCTTGTCAGCCGTCGAAACCAGAGATTCATAGTTGTGCCACCCCGCGCGAGTTCCTCCGACGATTATAAGTTTACTCAGTTGAGGAAAGGATTTTCTTGCTTCGTCGAACTTTGGAGCGTTATCAGCGTCAGAAATCACACATTTTACATTGCTGGTTTCGAGACGGTACTTTATGTCCTTCTGTGTGAGTTGGGTCGTACCAGGCACAGCGATTATTCCGGCTTTTATCATGCCAAGCATGCTTTCCCACCACTCGGGTGTCCGGGACATTACTATCATGATGCGGTCATTCTTACCCAGACCTAAGCCATTCAGAGCATTTACAACCTGGTTCGTCCTGTCACGAAAATAAACGTAGCTCATCCATCTTTCAGGCTCATCGTCTCCAGCCCAGAGCATCATTTGCAAATCTGGATTTGCTGCGAACCTGTCAATTACGTCAAAACCAAAATTGAAATATTCCGGCGCTTCCAGCTTGAATTCATCATAAGTTTTTCGATAGCTTTGCATGTTGTGCTGACAATTTCCGCAGTCAGTGGCCATAATGAATCTTTCTCCTTCTAGTTGCTCTGAACCAAAGTTGTCCACATACCCCATAACCGATTTCAAACCTTTTACAGAGATTGGTCCATTGGCTCTAATGATAAACGTGTAATTTGATTCAAATCGATTCAAAGGTCAACTAATTCGTACAAAAATCCACTTTTCAATGAACACATTTTATGAAAATTACAAGACCTTGAGTCGAGAATCAAATCTAGGGATAAAAATCTGGACAGGCCGAATTTGAGGATCTACAATTTGGCAACTAATATAATGCGGTTAAGAAAAATCAAAAACCAGCCTTGCCAAGTTAGAGCCATATGCCATCGGGTTTAATAATTACCAGTTACGTTCTCGCGGCTATTGCTATTCCCATAGTGCTGTGGTTTCATTTGCTTCCCGTTCTGTTCTCGGGCCTGGCGGTCTATGTTCTGACGATAAAACTGGCGCGTCTCCTTCCTGTGCAGTGGGGCAGTCTGGCTCATAAGCTTGCTCTGACCGTACTGGTCGGTTGCGTCATGCTGGCGCTGTTTGGAGCCGGTTTATCCCTTTGGTCTTTTCTGGATGGCAGTGGAGGAATGGCTGCGTTGCTGTCCGCCGTAGCCGACACACTTGAGAGGCTAAGAGCCTCGTTGGCTCCGGATATTGGAGCAGCAATACCCCACAGTATGGAAGACCTTCGTCAGCAATTGAATTTATTGCTCCGCGAGAACGCCCATGGTATCTCAGCGGCAGGCATAGCAGGAGTCAGGATATTAGCCCATGTTAT
This sequence comes from Desulfomonilaceae bacterium, assembly GCA_049967315.1. Lineage (GTDB taxonomy): Bacteria > Desulfobacterota > Desulfomonilia > Desulfomonilales > Desulfomonilaceae > CAJBEZ01. Next base: position 1,642 of record JBMFSZ010000350.1, on the reverse strand, counting down.
ACTCGGCATGGTAGTAGGTGGAATAACGGCCATTTATCACTTTGAGACTCCGAACCGCCTATCACCACTTTCGAACGCATTACGGGAGCGCATTCAGACACTTGTTGACGCCTTTGACAAAGTGGTTTTTGCCCAGGTCAAGATTTCCGCTCTGAATACAGCTCTGACCGCATTTTATCTTCTGGTCGTTTTACCGTCTTTCAATATTCACTTTCCGATGCTAACCGTACTGATCGCTTTCACCTTTGTTGTAGGCCTTCTTCCGATAATCGGCAATCTTGTTTCGAATACTGTCATTGTGTTAATTAGCCTTGGTGTTTCACCTAGTGTAGCAATCGCCTCATTGGTATTTCTGGTCGCGATCCACAAACTCGAATATTTCACGAATGCCTATATCGTGGGTGGGGAGGTTCAGGCGCGAGCTTGGGAAATACTCTGCGCTATGATCGTAATGGAAGCTGTTTTCGGAATCGCGGGTCTGATCGCTGCGCCGGTCGCATATGCCTGGCTCAAGGCCGAGTTGCGAGCGAATGATCTTCTATGAAATTCCGGGACCTGATAATGAATGGCCCAACAACTGGAATTAACGCAACAGAATTGCGGTAAGACTGATTTTTCATCGGAACCCACAATTGATGCAATTTAGTGAACCCTAAACGGCGGAATTGCGTTGACCAAGGACATCTAACCCTTAGATTTTGACTTCCAGCAAACAGACAAACCAAAATGGTAACAATCTACCAATAGGTGGCTACGCGGCTTCGAGATTTGGCGCCGACCTCAGAAATGAAAGGATTGGTTCCAGGAATTGAGATTGGTTTTCGAATTTGGAAACATATCCAGAGGGAATATTTTTACACGATGTGTGGATCGCAATTCCGCCTGGTGAAATATGTAGAAGACAACATCAACCCCTTGTGTCCACGGGCATTGCAAGAAGTTTCTTCAGATTTAAGCCTGTTTAGGCTTCTCGACTGTGCGTCCAGTTCGGTCGGATATTTTACGAAGACTGGACGCTTCTCACCTACTGGCGCTCCATACAATTAGACCGTCTTAAACATTTTGGCATTAGAGCCTCTGGATCAAGTTAGCGGACAAATACTCAAAAACAAGGTGTGTTTCGATTCATTTTATACATACGATTGACTTATTCAAACGTATGTATTAGTTTTTGAAAAATTAGCGCACTCCTAGAGGTATTGAAATGTCATCTAGCGGCTTGTATCCCCGGAATAGGACCAGACCTTCTGCTGAAGATCCTAAAAAAAACCTTATCGAAGCAGGTCTTGATCTCTTCGGCAGATACAGCTTTGAAGGGACCAGCACTCGCATGCTGGCAAAAAAGACGAACGTAAACCTTGCCGCCATTCAATACTATTTTGGGGGAAAAGCCGGACTGTATCTTGCCGTGGCAAACCATATCGTTGAACAAGTGAACGCATACCTGGGGCCGAAGCTTAATGAGATCCAGGCCGTTCTAAGACAAGGATCCCCATCGAAACAACAGAGTCTCAGTCTTCTCTGTGAATTGGTGGAACTTGTTGCCATCCATTTCATTGGAATTACCGAAACCGACAAATGGCTCGGCATAATTGTTCGTGAGCAATCACGCCCCACAGAAGCTTTTGACGTACTTTTTGAG
>JBMFSZ010000349.1:0-2500 GCA_049967315.1 Desulfomonilaceae bacterium | reverse complement strand
GCAGTTCGAAACAGGGGTTTTTAATTTCAAGTTCATATCGTAGTTCGGGGAGGTTTTCGTCTCATGGTTCCGAGATCTTTTGGACCAGGCGATGATATAGACGCGTGGTGCGGTAAATGTCTTATGGTGATGAATCACCGGATTATCGCCATGGTCGGTGGTGTTGTGAAGAAGGTGGAATGTCTTACGTGTCATGCGGTTCACGCTTACAAAACTGGGGTGGGTGATAAACGGAAAGATGCGGCGTCAGCAAGGTCGACGCCCGATCATCTTAAAACTGGGAGAGGGGCGGCTGCTCCAGCCAGGGCGAGTAGATTGGAAAGTGAGTGGAAGGCGTTTATGACAGAGGCGCCGGAGGACCTGGTTGCCAGGAGGTATAGCGTTTTCGATGCATTTGAGGCGGCTGAGTTTATAGAACATCCTACCTTTGGAATTGGAAAGGTACTCGAGATAGCCGGCGCTGATAGAATCGTGGTCATTTTCAAGGAGGGGCGCAAGACGTTGGTTTGCAATCGTACGAGAAGAGCAGATTGAAACCTCCCGCGTTCTGGGCTTTCCAGCCGTGTGTTATCATCGGTTAGGCGCTTTTTGGTTGATTAAGCTATGTTTAAGAGGTAAAATACGCCACGAAGGAGATGGAATTGCGTAAGGTTAGAATCATCGTGGTATTGTGCTCTTTCTTAATTGGTGTCTCAGTGGCGCCTGTTTGCGGAGAAGAGATCCCGGCTCAAGGCGTTCAGAATATGCCAACTCATGCTTCTGGGCAAGTAAATGCTCAGCAGCGTTTTTCCGGGTATGTTCCGCCGCCACCTATTAGGCACACTTGGCCTGGTGGTTACAAGGTGATTTTTCATGAGATGATGAACACGCTCATGGATCATATCGTCGGACAGTACTAGAATCCATCTCGTTGAACCCTTCCCTACGTTTTGTCGTGCCCTTTGCCTATGTGACCGCGTTGGTGGGCCCTGAGTTACTTATTCCCCGTCACAGAATAGAGTTTGTGTGAATCTCTTTTTGCTTTTCTGTATCTATAGTTAAAAAAGATATTGGAGGTGTAGCCAATGTCTACCTTAATGAGCTATGGACAAAGCAGTTGTGATTCAACCGATTGCGGGCGCCTAGCCGAAGCAGGGTGCGAGTGTCGACCAAAAATGGCCCTTACCTTCGAAGAAGAAGCCATTCTTGAGAGGCTTCGGAAGATCAAGGCCAAGGTTCGACCAATCTCCAGGACCTTAAGAGAGATTGAGGTCAGCCAGAATGGGAAAGCCGGGGCAATTAGCCCGGATACGGAAGCGGAAAGAATCCGTTTACACAATAGGCTCAGTGACCTGCGGGCAGCTTGGCTTGTCTGGGAAAAGAAGCTTGAGGATGCCATTGAACGGAAATGGATCGATCTTGGGCACAGGGAACCCCGAACATAGGGGGTTTTGTCTGGTTAGTGAATATGAGACGACCCAGTTGTAGTGGAATTTCAAATGGATGAAGATAATGCGACTACATTAGCGCTTGGCAATGATCCCAGACTCTTGGGCGCAGTTGTGAATTTTATTGGCAACGTTTCAGAGGTTAAAGGCTTCAGCGCGCAAGAGGCGTTTGAGATTGGCAAGCTAGCGAAGGACATTTTAGAATATCTATTTACTATTGATGGGTCTCCTAGGGAAGCGAAGAATTTGAAGGTTTCGATTTTCGTTGAGGAAGATGAATTTTTTGTTTCTTTGGAGCACAAGGGCTTGCCGATCGAGTTAAAGGGTGATAATTCAATTGATGTATCACCATTTTCTCTCTCCATATCTTCTCCCGCGGTTGATAAGGTTAAACTTATCAATCGCGGGAAAGAAGGCCAATCCTTACAACTTGTTAAAAGACTGCCTACCGGAAGATCTGATCACCAATTAGTTTTGGATTCTCCCTTAAAATTGTCGCGAGCCAATCCTGATACGCTGGTTGACCGAGATATCGAAATCAGGATGATACAACCTGACGAAGGACTGAAGCTGGCTAGATGTTTTTACAGGGTGTATGGGTACACTTACGGGCTGGGATACGTGTATTCGCCTGATCTGTTAAATGTTCTCATAGGGAGTAGGCGACTGTTTTCGGCTGTAGCCGTAGACAAATCCGGAGAAATTGTTGCTCACGGTGCAATGAAACTATCTAAACCGGAGGACAGGGTAGGTGAATTGATTTCTCTGGCTGTCGACCCGGAATTTCGTGGTATGGGGCTGGCAACTAGAATTCACTTACACCTGATGGATTATGCCAAGAAAATCGGTTTAATGGGGGTATTTGGTGAAGCTGTCACCATTCATCCTTTTTCCCAACGACTTTGCAGCGCGTTAGGTGGAAAGGAGACGGCCATCATGCTGGGCTATATTCCACCAGCTAATTATAAAAGAATTGCCAGCGACAGTCATAAACGGAGACAGCTAGCCATAGTATATTTCTTTCCTTTAGATCTTGCCGATGGATCAAATCCGGTTTTTGCTCCGCTGCGATA
>JBMFSZ010000348.1:0-4056 GCA_049967315.1 Desulfomonilaceae bacterium | reverse complement strand
ATCCAGATCGTCTTTTAATCTATTCATGACAAAAATGTCGAATTGCGGACAAAATAAAATCAATCATCTGTGAAGTGAGCCCAGGATAGACCCCTAACCAGAATGTGTCGTTCATTATCCGGTCCGTATTTGTAAGGTCCCCGATTTGTCTATAATAGTGTCCCGTCATGCAGGGCTGCCGAACAATATTACCACCAAAAAGTAAACGTGTGGCGATCTTTTGTGATTCAAGATATCGGATCAGATCAAGTCTCTCGAAAGGCGCTTCGCTACGGACAGTGAGAGGAAAACCGAACCAACTGGGGTCTGATCCCTGAGTCGCCACTGGGAATATAAAAAAATCTTCGAGGTTACGAAGCCCGTCCAAAAGTGCCTGGAAGTTTCGTTTTCTAGCTTTTATAAAGTCTGGAAGCTTGTCTAATTGCGCTACGCCTATAGCGGCCTGCATTTCAGTAAGCTTGAGATTGTAACCTAAATGTGAATACACATATTTGTGATCAAAGCCATAAGGCAAGTCACCTAGTTGTTGATCGAACCGCTTGCCGCACCTGTTGTCCTGACCGGGGTCACAGGAGCAATCTCTACCCCAATCCCGGAAAGATTCCACGAGTCGTTTGAGTAAAGGATCATTGGTTACAACAGCTCCACCTTCACCCATGGTAATATGATGGGCCGGATAAAAACTGAATGTGCCCAAATGACCTGTCGTACCAGTATTAACCCATTGGCCAGCCAGGTTGTATTTCGAACCGAGAGCGTCGCAGTTATCTTCAATCAGCCAAAGGCCATGATCATCACAAAAAGTTTTGACCGCTTTCAGATTAAAAGGGTTACCCAGAGTGTGGGCCAACATGGCCGCTTTGGTTTTATCTGAAAGAGCGTGTTCAAGTTGGGAGCAGTCGATATTGTATGTGGGGATGTCCACATCCACAAAGACAGGGATCGCCCCGTACTGAATCATTGGAGCAACCGTGGTAGGGAAAGCCGCAGCCACGGTTATTACTTCATCGCCAGGGAGAATTTGACGATCACCCAGTTTGGGTGATGTAAGCGCCATAAATGCAAGGAGATTGGCTGAGGAGCCTGAATTAGTAAGCGAACAATACTTGACGCCTAAGAACGACGCGAATTTGTCCTCGAACTCTCTGGCGTATCTGCCCGTGGTTAGCCAGAAATCGAGGGATGAGTGGATCAGGGCGCCTATTTCCTGCTCGTCATAGACACGCCCAGCATAAGCGATACGGGATTCCACAGGGATAAAAGGCGCCTGTTTAGGAGGCAAGTGAACAGCTTTATAATGGTTCTCAACAACTAACTGCGCCCACAACCGGAGCATTTTGTCAATTTTGGCAGGCTTCAGTAGTGCGACTGCGGGTCTGGCAATGACGTTTTCGGAAATAACGATAACTTTGTCTACCCGGATGACACTTTGCTTAGCTATGGTACCACTCTTCAGGTCATCCTGATCAAAAACCATGGCGTATTTGGAATACAGGTAGCTGTCGACTTCGCCCGTGATGTATGCCACCAGAAAGTCTCCGAAGTTGTCGGCCGATTCTGAAATTATGACCGCAGGCCTAACCTTGGAGCCTCTTTGGTTAGTGAAGGGAAAATTTAGGAGCACAATTTCGCCGACTCTACTTGGTTTACTTGAGTCCAAAGAATTTCTCCCAGTCAATATCAGCGTCGTCCTTGGTTTCAAAGAAACTGTTCAATCCAATGGCCTGGAAATCGGCTTCGGAATTGGATTTCTTATCCGGTATCACCACAATATTGAGTTCGGCCGAAGCTATGGAGTCGGGGATTGGCTCGGCAAGCTCGATGTGGCCGTCTTTGTAGTAGCCTTTTATTGCGAACATTTGAATCATCCTTAATAAATGACGCGCCGCAAAACCCCCATGGCATAGCCATGGGCTCACGAATGTTGGCCTCAAGGGCCAAAGGTGAGTTCTCTTAAGAGTAGTCCAATTTGCCCCTCTTAACGGGGCAACGTTCATGAGCCCACGGTTCTACCGTGGGTATGGTAAGGGCAGGGACGCCCGTCGCTACCGATCCGTTGGTGTGTAGGGGCGGACCCGTGTGTGCGCCCTGTATTGTCATTTCGACCTTTGGTCGACCTAGGGCTTCACCCTAGGCTGGATTAAAACGCCCTTTCAGGGCTGTAGGGAATAAGATTTCTCCTCGCAAGGCTCTGTCGAGATGACAAAACCCAAAATTCCCCATGACCTAGAACATAGGTATTGATAATGGCCCAATGAGTATCTTCTTCTCATAATTCGAAAATGTCCGATTTGTCTCGACGGCCTCTTCCATTTTGGCCAGAGTCTCTGCCTGCAAGTCTCCACATATCTTGATAGGGCTTTCTATGAGACTGTTGACCATCTCATAAAAATCCATCCCATAATAAGAGAAGCAATTGACGTCCGAATCGTATTTTAAGAAGGTATGCCCGCTCTGTTGCACGCGAACCTGAAAATCCCGAACAACTAAATTTTTCCTTGATAACACAGGGTTTTTCTTGGGTGTATTTATGAAGAAACCATAAGCTTCTTTGGTTTCCGGGTCGTATCCCATGAAAACAAAGAACTTCTCATAATCCTGTTCCGGGATTTCGACCTTGATAACAAGCCCTCTTTGAAGACGATTTCTAACAAACTGCCTCTTTATCTTGAGGGGGAAGGAATCGCCAATCTTGGACATATCGTTCATTTTCCCTCGTCTCTTTCAGGTGTTCGAGCAAAACAGGATCATCTTCAGCAAAATCATCCTCAGTCATCTTACCTGCTTGTGAACGCTTGAAAGCGGCGTCCTCATGGGCTTCCTCACACAACTGGTCGAAATTCTTTTGACCCCTTTCCATAAATGAATCATCCAGTTTCTCAATATCTGTTTGGGACAACCTATCGAGGTCGGCTTTCGCTTTAGGGATGACAGTAGTATGATCAGCAAATGCCAGACTGTCCGACAAATCGCGTGACCAGAGTCCATCCCCTCTCACTGATTTAAGCATGTCGTACATTTTAGAGGGAACTGGTCCAAAAGGTAGGCGATGGTAAGTGTCGCCGGTTATGGTTCTGCCCCATTGCTGAAAATGGTACTTGTCTGCGTAATAGAGAGTCTTTAGGAGGGCATACATGTCTATCTTGCCTGTTTTATGGGCAAGGTAAAGAATGGCCGCCAATGCTTTCTGTTCAGAAAACCGCTTCATTTGTCACACCTCCCTAGTCCAATACTCTAATACAAATATAAGACATTGACCAGGGTATATCACGTGAATAATTCCGTAATTTGATTATGATGTTGGACCGCAGGAGCGGCCCAAAGGGGAATACATTCAAGAGTTGTCACTTTTGCCCCTCTTGATGGGGCAACGTTCATGAGCCCACGGTTCTACCGTGGGAAATTGGGACGCTAATCATTTGAATACGCATCGCAACCATCAAAAAACCTTTTATACCATTGTATCGTGGCCGACAATCCCCCTTCTAAGCTGAATGAGGGTTTCCAATTGAGGATAGTGCGGGCTTTCTCAGCGCTTAAATACTGGTATCTGATCTCGTTGGAGGCTTCGTTGAGAATTTCAGGTTTGAGGTCGGAATCCATTAGAGTGAGTATCTTCTGAACTAGCTCAGTCACAGTAAGTTGTATCTCATTTGAAAAGTTGAACGCCTCCCCAACCAGGCTGCGATTGTCAGCCAACTGCTCCGCAAGCATACAATACGCTGCTGCGCCATCCTCAATATAGAAATAATCTCTCACAAAATTACCGTCCGAACGAATCACCGGACGAGCTCCTCTAATAATCGATCTAATGGTTCCAGGTACGATGCGATTCCAATTTAAGTCCCCGCCTCCATAGAAATTGCCGCATCTTGTGATTGCAACGGGTAATCCATACGTGGTCGCATAAGCTTGAGCAATCAGGTCTGCGCAAGACTTGCTAACATCGTATGGATGTTTACCCACTAAAGGGGCGTCTTCTCCGTAAGGGAGTTTTTCATGGCTGCCATAAGCTTTGTCAGATGAAGCGAGTATAATCTGTTTCACTGCAGGGCT
>JBMFSZ010000347.1:0-4060 GCA_049967315.1 Desulfomonilaceae bacterium | reverse complement strand
AACAATTTGCATCCAGAAATTGTAAGTGAGGGTCTTTGTTACCACGTTTACCACGGCTGGGCTAAGTTCGCGGTAAACTCGCATCACTACGGCTTCGTCCGCCTCAACCGGTTTGTATGTTTCCGGTGGTGGTTCGGTGGGAGTATCAACGATTGGCCTCTTGTTAATCCACATCCCTATAACGATCCCTGCGATCAGAATCGTTAAAATTGTCATGATTGCTGACCAAACCCGGGAATTCATTACCTACCCCAAACCTGCTCCGGATATTGGTTCGGATAACCACTGTTTCCCTGATGGTACGGGTTGGGTGATCCGGTCCATTGATTGTTGGAAAAAGACTCCTGCAGCTCAGAATAATCTGGGTCATCGTGATAGGGGCTTTCAGGATAAACCAGCGTTCTGCCTCTATCATCACTGAACGAAGAGGCGTAACCCATCATGCGCCCGTTTGGCGAGAGAACCCGCATTCCACCCTGATACATGGAACCCCCGGCATCCGGCATCACAGATCCCTGTTGGGAATCATCGGCCCCGGCTACCATAAAATAAGGGGCATCCACAGAGCAGAAACGTCTGGCCCCAAAACTGGGATCAAAGTCCGCCCCCGAAAGGTCCGCCGCTTGTCCATAATTAGCCTGTCCCTGATTCTGATTCCAGAAAACAATTCCGGGCGGTGGGGTGTACTGTTCCGACGGGCTTTTCTTCAAAGCCTCGCTCATGAAATCCATCCATACAGGTAAGGCTGCGGTTCCACCATATTCTTTTGATCCAAGTGAGATCTTCGAGTCAAACCCCATCCAGACACCTGTTGTGTAGGTTGGATTAAAGCCAATAAACCATGCGTCAGCGCAGCCGTCTGTAGTACCGGTCTTCCCGGCCAGGTCCGTCCTTCCCATTTTGGCGACTCTGGCCGCTGTGCCCGAGACACATGTTTGAGTCATCATGCTGACCATAAGAAAAGCGGTCTGGGGACTCATTGCTCTTTCGATCACCCTCATCTCGGGACCTTTTTGATTTGGAAATGAGTCCTTGAGTATTGATTCGAGCTTTAAACCGGGAATTTCGGTAGCTTCCTGGTGTTTCTCTACCTGGTGGCCTACCTCAGTCTTCTCCAAACCCGGTTGGCTTGCGCCCTGGTTAGCAGGTCTTTCATAGGCATTATCCTGGGCAGTCTGACTAGCAACCCAAGCAGGTAATGGATCCGCGTCTTCGTTGGGGTCAATTGTTAGTTGAGTATTGTCCTCCAGCACATTTCCAAAACGGTCCACGACCTTCTTTATCATTACGGGAGAAATCCTCAAACCCATATTTGGGAAAACCGTGTAGGCGCTGGTCAGTTCCAGCGGTGTTACTTCCGAAGAACCGAGGCCCAGGGAAAGGTTGTGGCCCAAAGGGGTTCGTATACCCATTTTTCTCGCCATTTCGATCGTTGGGTCCAAACCGACATCCATAAGGAGCTTTATAGCAACAATATTTCTTGACAAAGCCAGAGCATGCGTCAAATTCGTGGTCCCTATAAAGCCCCCATCAGAATTGGATGGAACCCATTCCGGCTCTCGGGGGTTAACGAGAACGGCTATCGGTTCATCTACAACCATAGTGTGAGGACTGTAAGCGGCGTATTCGAGGGCCGCTGAATATACCACGGGTTTGAAGGCGCTTCCCGGTTGACGCATAGCCTGGGTGGCGCGATTGAAATGAGACCTTTCAAAATCCAGCCCTCCCACAAGGGCACGTATATAGCCGGTCCGGTTTTCAATACACACTACTGCGCCCTGCACCGGAGGAGTCGCCAGTTGTTCAAGGGAGAAATTCCTGCCATCGAATTCGACTACCTCGAAGTTGAGCAGATCGTTGCGGCTATAGTTTGATCCGGCTGCCAGCTTCATATTGAATTGAATGTCGCCATGTAACGCCAATGAATATTCATCCCGGGAAATGGGGTTGGCTTCCTTTTTTTTCTTCTTTTTCTTTGGTTTCATTTCAGGGACGTCAAGCACCACCGCTTGAACAATGTCCCCAACTTTCAGAGATTGTGGAGCAGGACTGTGGAGGAAATCTCTAACCTCGCCAGGCTTCAACTTTTTTAACAGACCAACGGGTCTGTGCTCGCGCTTTTGCCAGGCGTCTGCGCCTTTGATCAACGCTGTGGTGGCTACTTCCTGCAGGTGAGGGTTCAGGGTTGTCCATACTTGCAGACCCTCGTTGTACAGACGTTTTGCCCCGTACTTTTCTATGATCTTCTGTCGAACGGCCTCGGTGAAATACGGCGCCCGGGTAAAAGGATTTGGCAGATTTTCCCTAAACACCGGCGTTTCATTCATAGCTTTATCGAATTGGCCCTGAGTTATAAAATTGTTTCTGAGCATACCAGTGAGGACAAATTCACGTCTTTTCAGAGCGTTTTCCAGATTTTTGGGAGGAGAGGACTTGTTGGGATTGGACACCAGCCCCGCTATCATGGCGGCCTCTGCTATTGTTAATTCCTGAGTTGGTTTCCCGAAATAAGTTCTAGCGGCGGCTTCTATGCCATAAGCGCCTCTTCCCAGATAAATTTCATTGAGGTAAAGGTTGAGTATTTCCTGCTTGGACAAGGATTTTTCAAGTCTGAATGAAAGTATAGCCTCTCTGATTTTTCGGGACAGTTTTTTCTCTTTGCTGAGAATGAAATTCCTGGTCACCTGCTGCGTGATCGTACTGGCCCCCTGGGAGAAATTGCCGGTTTTAAGGTTTCTCATTACAGCCCTGGATATACCTATGACGTCTATCCCGGGATGTGAAAAGAAACGGGCGTCTTCGGCTGCCAGAAACGCGTTTATCACATGCGGGGGTATTGATGATAAAGGTATTGGGAAGCGTTTTTCTTTGTAGAATAGTCCGATTACAGACCCATCTTCCGCATAGAACGTGGAAACAGTTTTAGGACGATACGCCCTCAGGTCAGGAATTTTCGGAAGATCCTTTGAATAAATGAGATACACGCCGAGAGCTGAACCCGCCATCCCTGCGATCAAACCAAACAGTAAAAGCATGGGTAGACCAACGCTTACCCAAGCGATAAAGCCGCTCACACGGCCCAAGTATTTCTTTCCAGATCTTTTAACAGCCATTTCTCGACATCAGGTAGCCGATTTTTTTTTACAAAGCCCGGGCATTTTTAAACTGGTCAGAATCTTATGCTGTCCTTTGAGCGTCGTCAAGCAAAGCAATTTAATTCAAGTAATTAAAATGAATTGATTACTTTTCTTGACGCCGTACAGCCTATGAATTAAGTTCGTTCGAGTATCTTGCTTAACAGAGGATTACTTGCGAATAGGTTACGGATTTGACGTTCACGGATTGATCAAGGGTAGGAAACTCTTTCTGGGAGGGGTTGAAATTGATTACCCGTATGGTCTCGAAGGACATTCTGACGCTGATGTAATTGTTCATGCGGTGATTGACGCGTTACTAGGCGCTGCGGGGCTCGGGGACATTGGTATGCGGTTCCCTGACACTGATCCCAAATACAAAGGGGTTTCCAGCCTCAAACTTTTAATTGATGTGATGACTGAAATACATTCATTGGGGTTCAGAATCTCGAACGCAGATGTTACCCTACTCGCTCAAAAGCCCAAAATTGGTCCCTACAGGGAACAAATGGTCAAAACCCTGGCCTGGGGAATGGAAATAGACAAAAATCGGGTGAACATTAAGGCCACTACAACTGAACACCTTGGATTCGTTGGTAGATGCGAAGGTATAGCTGCGGCGGCGGTAGTATTGCTGGAAGAAACGCCAGCAGTTCGGTAATGGGATTTGGAGAAGTAAATGGGACTTAGAATCTATAATACCCTAACCAGGAAAAAAGAGACTTTTGAACCTGTCCACCAGGGCAAGGTCGGCATGTACGTTTGTGGAGTTACGGTCTACGACATGTGTCATATTGGCCACGCTCGTTCTGTAGTATTATTCGACGTTATTTACAGGTATCTTCTCAAGAGCGGTTTTGAAGTCAAATACATTAGAAATTTTACTGACATCGATGACAAGATTATCAACAGAGCCAATCAACTGG
>JBMFSZ010000346.1:0-4063 GCA_049967315.1 Desulfomonilaceae bacterium | reverse complement strand
ATGGTAGACAGGGCTGCAAGTGATCTACCGGATCACACTGCGTTGGTTTTTCAGGATTTGAAAATTTCCTATTCTGAACTTTTGAAAAGCATTAACCGCCTATCCAACGCGTTGACAAAAGCAGGTGTTCAGCAGGGCGACCGTGTGGTCACGTTGATGGGTAACAGCCCGGAGTTTGTAATTTCCTATTTTGCCACAATTAGAATTGGCGCAATTTGTGTGACGTTGAATCCCATGTGCACCTCATACGAATTGAGCCACTATGTAGGCGATTGCAAACCTGTAGCTGTAATTAGCGGCACTGGTCAGTCGGCCAAAATAAGCAAGGTTCGTGAGCGTGCCGACTATTTGACAACGGTGATTTCTACTGACCCGCAAGATGGAGAAATAGGCTTTGCCGAGATTCAGCGAGATTTTTCGGATGAGTACAAGGCTGTCGATCTTGACGAAAATTCCCCTGCAGTTATAATTTTTACTGCAGGGTTGCTGGGAAGAGCTCTGGGCGCTACCTTAAGCCATCGAAATCTCGATACAAACTGCTCATTGCTTCGAGACGTATGCCACCGTGGTCCGGAAACTCATGGTCTGGCGCTTATACCACTTTTTCACGCGTTTGGGGCTTCTATAAATCTTTTGGGTACCATACAAGTTGGGGGAACCGTGTATCTGGTTGACAAAGTTGATTTTCCCAGATTAATCCCCTGGCTCAAGGAAGCGCAGATCACATATTCCGGAATGGTTCCGATGGTCTATTATGGGTTGACGTATCATCCGTCGTGTAGGGATTTGGACCTTTCCAGCCTGGAAATAGGAATTAGTGGAGGGGCTCCGCTATCAATGGAGATATACGAAAAATTCTGTGACAAATATCGTATACCTATTTATCACGGATATGGTCTTACCGAAGCCTCTCCGGTGGTATCGTGGAATAACATCAATGCGCCAAACAAGCCAAGGACGGTGGGTTTGCCGGTCCCAGACGTAACAATCCAGATTCACGATGATAATGGCGATCCCTTAGGCGTTGGTGTTGAAGGAGAAGTGGTTTTAAAAGGCCCCAATGTTATGCTCGGATATTTTGGGAAGCCAAATGAAACCAAGACTGTAATCCGGAATGAATGGTTATATACCGGTGACATTGGATTTCTTGATGAAGATGGATACCTCACACTCACCGGACTGAAAAAGGACTTGATAATTACTTCTGGTTTCAATGTCTATTGTCAGGAGGTTGAAGAGGTCATTATAAGGCATGCGGGTGTCGCCGACGTAGCCCTGGTTGGAGTTCCGGATTTGATGCGAGGCGAGGTAATCGAGGCCATTATCGTCCCCGAAAGGGGAGTTCAACTTGATGATCGGGAAATTATAAGGTTCTGTAAGGAATATTTGTCTCGCTACAAATGCCCCCGCAAGGTAACGTTTGTTAAGGAAATTACAAGAGATTCCCGAGGCAAGGCTTCTGGATGGAAGTGACAATGAATCCAGGATAGCGCTGGTAAATATGAAACAATTTGCAGTGATAGCATCCCTGGATCTAGAAGGCTCTGATCACGTGCTGGATGTAGCTTCAAAGATCGCGGGAACCGTGGATGGAATTAAGATTGGTATTCCGACGATACTGGAGTCTGGGACGGTCATCCTTGGTGAAATCCGAAAATTGCTTGAGGATAAACCCCTTCTCGTTGATTTGAAAATAGCCGATATAGGGTTTCGTTCGAAACAAACGTGGCAGGGCACAAATTCCAAAATTCTGTCAAAATTGGCGGGGAGTGGCGCGTCGCACGTCACTGTCCACGGTTTCCCTGGCCCCTCTTCCGTAGCGGAGGCGGTTTCAGCGGGAAAGGACGTGGGAATAGGTATCTTGTTGCTGCCCATGATGAGTCATGTGGGAGCGGACAGTTTTTTCTCGGGGCAGATGAATATTTCAAAATTTGAGGAGTCGTGCGAAAAAAGTGGAGTCAAACTGAACACTTCGTCAAAACTGTCATTAAAAGACGTTACTGATGGTGTCCTCGCACTGGGAGAGGCTGTCGGGGTAGATGGTTACATAGGGCCTGCTACAAACCCACAAGATTTGCTGCGCTATCGTATTTTCACGAAAAAACCAATATGGTGTCCTGGTTTTGGTCGACAGGACCGGTTGGGAAGGACTCTTGCTGAACAATTTGGAGATTGGGCGGCTACGGTGGGTCCTCAGTCTGCAGCTATAGTCGGATCATTGATTTACAATGCGCCGGATCCATGCGCGGCGGCGAATATGGTGATTCAAACCAGAGATTCAGTCATTAGCGAACTGCAACCCAACTGATCGCAATCATGTCCGCTCACCACGATTGCTGTACATTCATAGCGAATAAGGATCCGGGCTCAAATTTGACGTTTGTGATATGTTACCGGGCAGATACGTGCCCATGTCGGACTATTTCTCCTGTAGCCATATAAATTACGTCTTCAGCGATATTGGTTGAGTGGTCAGCAATTCTTTCCAGATGTCTTGATACCAGAAAAAGGTGTATCAAAGCCCGGCGCCTTTCCAGTTCATACCCCAATCTTTCTTCAAAATTCCGATGCAATTTGTGCTTCATCATATCCACTTCATCGTCATCCGCCAAAACCTCGGTGGCCAGGACGTCATCCATGTTTACAAAAGCATCGAGCGCCTTCTTGAGCATATTTTCGGTTCTTTCAGCCATGAGATAATAGTCGGGCGGAATCATAAGAGGCGGTTCCGAGGCCAGAAGCACAGCGGTTTCCGCGATGTTTACAGCGAGATCGCCTATCCGTTCCAGTTGATTGATAATCTTGAAACCACCAGTTATGAACCGCAAATCCATGGCTACTGGTTGATGCAACGCTAGTATTTCGAGACAGTCTTCTTCAATCTCTATCTCGATCCGATCTATTTCCCTATCCCCGTCGATAATCGTTGTCGCTAGTTTGGCGTCTCTGTCCCGAATAGCCTTGATGGCTAATTTCACGCTTTCTTCAACGGACGTTGCAAGGGAAATTAGCTTGTTTTTTAGCATTTCATTTTTGCGCTGTAATCTGATTCTAGGGGTCCGAACCATTTTTTGTGTCCTCTGGCCGCTTCTCTCGGCCCTAAACAAACTTTGATTTCTTTTTAGCAAATGGTTGCTGCAAATTCCAATTCAAACTTGTCCTGATATAATTGAACCTTGCGAGCCATAGGATTACAATAATGGCGCCTTGGAGGCAATCAAGACTGGCAACAGACACAAAACAGCGACATTGGAAATTCGTTCACAAGTGATTCTAAAACAGTCATTTTCCCTTCTGATCGCATATAACGAATTCCATGACTACAGTTGCTCATCGATTTTTAGTGTGAAAGGAAACAGATGGTTATTCAGAGAAATCTGGGCTCGTTATTTTGTGAGATAATGGAGAGCTTCTTAATAATTGACTCTTCTAATGGAACAATTATATGGGCAAATCCCTGCGCATGTTTAACATTCGGTTTTGGGAAAGAAGAATTTATAGGGCAGCACTTTACGCGTCTTTTTCCACCTGGTTCCGAAATACAGGCAGCCGATGTCCTTAACGAAGTAGTCTGCGCTGACGGTGTTTTTTTAACCCAGAGTTTCATGAAGAAGGACCGAAATATTATATACATGGATCTTACGGCCTCTCTAATTCCATGGGAGGGGGAATCTTCAGCCATACTTGCCATCCTGCGCGATGTGTCTGAGCGTAAGGAATACGAAGAGTTACGTCTGGAATCTGAACGACTGAGATCTTTAGCCGAACTGTCGGCAGGCGTGGCGCATCATTTCAACAATATGCTCCAGGTGATCATAGGCTTCGCGGGACTGGCCCAGTCGGAGTTGAAGACAGGTGAGACAGCGCACATATCCACCAAGTTGGATCAGATAATCCTAAGTTCATTAACGGCCGCAGCGGCTATCAAAAGCCTACAGGATTTTGCCCGTTGCGCCCAGCCTGACGGATTGCTGTCCAAAAATGTCGTTAATTTAAAGACTCTGGCGGAAAGGGCCGTGGAATTGGCCAAGTTGTGGTGGAAGGGTCAATCCGAGGCCAAGCG
>JBMFSZ010000345.1:0-4111 GCA_049967315.1 Desulfomonilaceae bacterium | reverse complement strand
CATTCGATGCTTCGTATCAAGAAATAGGTGTGAAGAAAACGCGCGACAGAGAAGGGTTTAGATCGACTCTCATAGATTATCATATTGATATAATTCCGGAACTTAGGTTTGGCATGTGCCTTGCTATATAAGAAGGCGAACAACGACTCCTAACCATACCCTCTTAGCAATCCTCCAATTGGATTGCTTTTTTTTTGCCATAAAACGATTGACACGAGGCGAGTTTATTTATACTTTGCGATTTAATAAATAGTTAACCACGAAACCTTCCCTAATGAGCGTCGAAATAGAAATCGGTCGCAGAATACGAGCCCGCAGGTCAAGTAATAAGCTTACTCTGAAGCAACTTGCGGAGAAAGTCGGCTGCTCGGACGCTTATTTATCTCAAATAGAAAATGGCAAAGTTTCGCCTTCCATTTCGAGCCCTAAAAAGATATCTGAGGCATTACAGGCTAAAATAACTGATTTTTTCGTGGAGACCGAAGATGACGACCCAGTCGTCTTATCTCCGGATCAACGAGTGACAATCAGCTTGGAGGGCTGGGACGCCCGTATTCAATCGTTAATCATAAACTCCAGAGACAAGAGAATGCACCCATTTTTTACCACCATTCAGCCGGGTGGGGGCTCCCACGGGCGTTACAGCCATGTAGGGGAAGAATTCGGAATAGTTCTCCAAGGACAATTGCAGATCAATTTGGATGATGTGATTCACCTCGTTCGCACTGGTGAAAGCTTTTATTACAACTCAAATAAGCCTCACTCTTGGACCAATCCAGGGAAAATGGAAACCGTCGTAGTTTGGGTGATCAGTCCACCAACGTTTTGATAGCAGTGAATTTATGCAGTCTTAGCTCTAAAGGATAAATTCCCATTCGAAAAGGAGACGACAATGATTGCAAAAGGCTTCAAGGCGATTTTAATCGCAACCTTGGTTGGTCTTATGTCTGTTGGCTTTGCGTACGGTGAGCAGAAGACACCCTGGAAAATAGGTGTGGCTGTATCGCTCACAGGAGTTTTCGGCAAAGATGGGAATCTGGTTAAAGACGCCTACAAGTTATGGCAGGAAACCGTTAATGCTCAAGGTGGCATCAACGGGAGGCCAGTTGAGTTGATTTTTTATGATGACAAGAGTGATCCCGCTACAACCGCAAAACTTACGGAACAACTAATCACCAATGATAAGGTTGACCTGTTACTGGGAGGATTTGGCAGCAGTCAACTGTTCGCTGCGAGTCCCGTGGCCGAAAAATACCGTTATCCTTTGATCAGTGGTGGAGCCAGTTCAAATAAATTGTTTGAGCGTGGTTTTAAATATTATTTTTCAACTCTAGGGAAGGCAACAGAGGAAGTTAGAGGATGCGTCGACATATTTTCGGCGGTCAGTCCAAAACCCAAGACTGCAGCCATTATAGGAGCGGACATACTTTTCACGTCGCTGGCGTGTGACGGGTACAAGAAATATTGCAAGGAAAATGGAATAAAAGTAATTCACTTTGAACTTTTCCCAATGTCATTGCAGGATTACAACTCCCTGTTGACAAAAGTGAAGAATAAAAATCCCGATCTATTGCTGGTTGGTTCGCATCTTCTGGTGGCTATGAAGACAATGAAAGCTCTGAAGGAGATAGATTTTAGCCCCAAGGCTGTTGCATTCAGTTATGGACCAACAGTTCCTAAATTTGTCGAGGATCTCAAAAGTGACGCAAATTACGTGATTGCGGCATCTGAGTGGACTCCTAATATGCCTTATTCGGGAAAGATTTTTGGAACTGCATCCGATTTTAACAAATTGTATCTGAAGCGTTTCAATCGTAGCCCAGATTACGTTGAAGCGGCTGCCGCGGGTGGAGCTGTGGCCCAGCAACAGGTATTGCAGGAATTAGGATTGAAGCCACCTCTCAAAAAGGAAGACCGTATAAAGATAATGGAAGCGCTACACAAAGATAAATTTGAAACCTTTTACGGCAAAATTCAATTCGGAGCTGATGGCGCCAACGAAGCCCATCCCCCTGTTGCTGTGCAAATTCAGTCCGAAAAGTTGGAAAACGTTTTCCCATTGGAATATGCCGAAGCAAAGATTCTATATCCTTTTAAGCCTTGGAAAGAACGTTAACCTTTTACTCACGAGAGGATTGGCTGTTTAAATTGCTGATTCTTTCTGCTGTTCCCGATGTTGGTTAAAAAAATGGAGGCGTTGGAATTTAAACATCGCCTGCTTTAGAAGTTTGTCAAATTCGGAAAGATCGAAATGGACGCGCGAAAACTTAAAAATTACATTGATGGAAAGTGGGTAGATTCAAAGACAGGAACATTTTTCCCCATTGTGAACTCGCTTAATGGGCAAGCTATAGCTTTGTGTCCCGATTCTACTGTAAGTGAAGTGGACGAGGCCGTTTCTACGGCTAAAAAGGCTTTCATGTCCTGGCGAAATACTATCCCCACTCGTCGAGCAGATGTGCTTTATGCTCTCAGAGAAAAACTTTTATCCTCGATAAACGAGTTAGCAGAACTTATCACCCTGGAACATGGGAAGACTTTATCTGACTCCAAAGGTGAATTGACAAGAGCGATCCAATATGTGGAACATCCTTGTGGCATTCCCGAATTGCTGAAAGGCGCACACAGTGAGAATGTTGGGACGGGGGTTGATGAATATTATATCAGAGAGCCTTTGGGTGTTTTTAGCATCTTGCCGCCATTCAATTTTCCCGCCATGATTGCGCTTTACTTTACGTGGCCTATTGCTTGTGGCAACACTGTGGTAGTCAAACCCAGCGAATTGTGTCCAATGACCATGCTGCGAATCACGGAGCTGACTGAACAAGCCGACTTCCCTCCTGGCGTGCTCAACGTTGTTAACGGCGGCCCACTTGTGGGTGAGAGACTTTGCATTCACCCAGATATTGAAGGGGTTACGTTTGTGGGTTCTTCGAGAATTGCCAATTTGGTCTATCGAACTTCGACTTCTCAAGGGAAAAGAGCCCAGTGTCAGGGAGGGGCAAAGAATCATGTTCTCGTTATGGAAGACGCCAATCTCGACGAAGCTATTCCCAATATTGTGAATTCATGTTTTGGACATACCAGCCAGAGGTGTTTTGCAGTTTCAAATATTCTGGTGGACGAAAAAATTTATGATGCGTTCAAAGAGCATTTTCTAGCAGCCTGCCAAAAGATAAATTTAGGTGATGGTCGTGACCCTAAAGTTGACATGGGTCCTGTCGTAAGCAAGCAGGCGCTTGATCGTATCTGCGAAACCCTTGAAAAAGCGCTTCAACAAGGGGCTAAACTTATCCTGGATGGTAGGAATCCCAAGGTTGACGGTTATCCAGATGGTTATTTCTTTGGACCAACACTCCTGGAAGCTGAGCCGGATAACATTGCTTTCAGGGAAGAAATATTCGGACCGGTCCGTTGCCTCAAGAGCATCAAGACTTTGCAGGAAGCCATTAACATTATCAACTCAAGCAGTTACGGACATACTGGAGTCATATATACCCAAAACGGTGGTTGGGCTCGTCATTTTGCACGAAATATCAATACAGGCCAAATTGGAATAAATGTAGGAACACCAGCTCCAATCGCCTTTTATCCTGTTGGTGGGCGGAAGATTTCATTTTACGGTTCACACCGAGGTCGAGCCAACGATGCCATAGATTTCTATACAGATAAAAAGGTGATCGTTACGAAATGGTCTCCATATGCTGAGAAAGAAGGAAGCGGAAAAACATCAGATACAAATGAACCCAGCTCGGTCATATTTTAGGCAAGATGGATACCGTATTCGCCCAAGCTATAATTAATGGACTTCTGTTAGGAGGAGTTTACGCCGCTTACTCTGCTGGCTTTTCGTTGATCTTTGGGGTCATGGGAGTTGTGAATTTAGCGCACGGTGAATTAATTATGCTTGGGGCTTTTACTTCGTACTGGCTATTTGCATACTTCCATTTGGATCCTTATTTGAGCGCACCATTTGCAATGGGCTTGTTGTTTCTGTTCGGCTATGCGGTTCAAAAATATATCATAAACCGAGTAATAGGACAGCCTCACA
The DNA here is from genome assembly GCA_049967315.1 of Desulfomonilaceae bacterium. Classification (GTDB taxonomy): domain Bacteria; phylum Desulfobacterota; class Desulfomonilia; order Desulfomonilales; family Desulfomonilaceae; genus CAJBEZ01. Next base: position 60 of record JBMFSZ010000345.1, on the reverse strand, counting down.
TAATGAGCTACATTCTGACGTTTGGACTCCACCTTATGGTGGCCAATGTGGCTATAAGAG
>JBMFSZ010000344.1:0-4118 GCA_049967315.1 Desulfomonilaceae bacterium | reverse complement strand
AGATTGCAAGAAATCCCAGTGGTTATTGAGTGTGTCTTTGAAGATGTGGAGCTCAAAAGACAAATTCTTGCCAAGGTTCAAGAAGTCAATCCGAATATTATTTTTGCGTCCAACACTTCAACTATACCGATGGCTGAAATTTCAAAACAGTCGGTTCATGCCGAGATGGTTGTGGGAATGCATTTTTTCTCACCGGTCCCATTAATGCCTCTTCTTGAAGTTATACAGGGTCCGATGTCGAGTCTAGCATCGGTTGCCACGGCCATCAATTTGGGTCGAGTATTGGGTAAAACCGTAATCCTTGTAAATGATGGCCCAGGTTTTTATACGAGCCGCACATTTGGAAGCTATGTCATGAATGGTTTCAGATTGGCCGAATTAGGTGTGGGGCCATGGGAGATAGATGCGTTGGCAATGAAAGTAGGGTTTCCTCAAGGCCCTTTACACGTTTATGGCACAGCCGGCGGGAATGTGATTTATCATGCTGGCCAGTTCATGGCGTCTAAATTTCAGAAAAGGATGAACGTTCCACAGTCCCTTGTGAATATGTTCGAAGGTGGCTATGTAGGCGCCGGTAATCCTAGCTTTTACAAGGACAACAGAAAAATGGTTCCGGATCAATCAGCGGCCAGGTTCATCGTTCGAACTAATGGCTATCCGGTTCCGACACCTGAAGAAATTCAGGAAGTCCTTCTTTTAGGTATGATAAATGAGGCTTTCTGGTGTCTAAGTGATGGAGTGCTTCGAGATTATTACAGCATGGATTTAGGGGCTGTCCTTGGGATTGGGTTCCCTGATTGTTGGCATGGGCCAGCCCGTTATGTGAGCGTAAAAGGCGCCAAAGAAGTGAAAACACGATTGGAGCAATTGGCGGACAAGTTTGGGATACCTGGTTTGGGGCCGGCTCCGGAGTTCGAAATTCTTGACGCATTTGGCCTGAACTCTAATTTGATCTGAGGGAAACTCCATGAAAGAAGCGTTCATAGTAGGCGCAGTCAGAACGCCTGTCGGGAAGAAGAATGGCGGCTTGTCGGGTTTTAGGCCCGACGAATTGCTCGGGATAGTCTTGAAAGAGGTTGTTCGACGAGTGGACGTGGACCCTAAACTGGTTGAAGACGTCTTGGGTGGAACAGTTACCCAGGTAGGCGAGCAAGGTTTCACTTTACCCCGTATGGGAGTCTTGGCCGCAGGTTTCCCTGACGACACACCAGGAGTTTCTGTAAATCGACAATGCGGCTCCAGTCTTACCGCCCTGAGTTTCGCCGCAGCAGAGATAATCGCCGGTTGGAGGGATTGCGTAATAGCTTGTGGTTGCGAAATCATGAGCAGGTACAGCATAGCAGCGGAATGGCTCAATTTAACCCTGTCCAATGGTAAACCCGCTGGTATGCCGTTCGGGCCTGCGTATTTGAACAGAACTGGCGGAAGATTCGTTGATCAGGGACAGGCGGCGGAATTGATAGCCATAAAATGGGGCATTTCCAGGGAAGAACTTGACTCATTCTCTATGCAAAGCCATCAGCGTGCCCACAAGGCGCAAATGGAAGGCCGTTTTGGCAGGGAAATAGTTCCTCTTAATATCCAGTCCAGCGAAGGCTCCGACAAGGTATTAGACAAAGATGAGACGATCAGGCCTGAAACATCCATGGAGGTTCTCTCCAATCTCAAACCTGTATTCGGCACAAAAATGATGACAGCCGGAAATTCCAGCCCGATTAGTGACGGCGCTTCAGCCGTGTTGCTCATGACAGAATCCATGGTCAAAAACCTTGGGGTTAAACCCAGGGCCCGGATTGTAACTTCCGCTGTCGCAGGAGCAGATCCCGTAATGATGTTGACTGGCCCTATTCCCGCAACGGAAAAGGCCATGGAAAAATCCGGCCTGAAGATTCATGATTTTGATCGTATTGAGATCAATGAAGCGTTTGCGTCAGTTCCTCTCGTATGGGGGAAGGAATACGAACCGGACTGGCAGAAAGTCAATTCTAATGGGGGAGCTATAGCCCTGGGACACCCTGTCGGGAATTCAGGATGTCGTCTTGTTGTGACATGTCTTCACGAACTTGAAAGAATCAATGGCAGGTATGGTTTGATAACGCTATGTACCGGTGGTGGCATGGCGCCAGCCATGGTGATTGAAAGGCTTTAGCAGGGGTCAGGCTCCAGTAAATGGCTCGTGTCTATCTGCGAACAATCAACCAAAATATTTACCAGATCGGATTTATTGTAATCATGGTTTCAATCTCAAACATCAACAAGCTGACAATTAACCCAGTGGTCCAAAAACCTCACGCTCCAGGCAAGACAAAAATTATGGCCGCTCTGCGGTCACTTTTAGAGGAAAAAGAATTCATCTCTGTTACTACCGCTGAAATCGCAAAAACCGCTGGTGTGACAGAAGCGCTTATTTATAAGTATTTCAGTGACAAAAGAGATTTGCTTCACCAAGTGTTGGCCGAATATCTGGGGGTCATGATAGTTCGCGCCGAGATGGATGTTCGGGGAATAAAGGGGGCCCTTCATCAACTGAGAAAATTGATATGGTCTCATGTCAACATGTATGCGGATAACCGGGTTTTCGCCAGGATACTTTTAATAGAGGTTCGAAATCATCCGGATTATTTCGAAAGTGACGCTTACAAAATGGTTAAATATTACACCAACTTCCTCCTCTCTTTAATCCAAAAGGGAGTGGATGAGGGTTCTATTCGCAATGATATTCCAACGTCCATTATCAGACAGACAATACTGGGCTCAATTGAACATGCGTGTTTGCCAGCCGTTATTTTCAGCCATCCAATTCAGACCGATGAGATTTCAGATCAACTCTGCGAAATCATTTTCACCGGAATTGCAACCAGGGACGATTAGTTCGTGAATTCGGTCGCTGGCCAATAGGAGAAAGTCAATGGAGATTCTACCCTACACCGAAGACCATAGAATTTTTAGAGACTCAATTCGCAAGTTTTTTGCAAAGGAAGTCACCCCTTATGTAGAACAATGGGAAGAGGATGGAATCGTTCCGAGAAGTATATGGAAGAAGATGGGAGACAACGGTTTCCTTTGTATGCAGGTCCCTGAAGAATACGGTGGCTTGGGCTTAGATTTTTTATACTCAGTAATACTGATGGAAGAATTGGGGAGAACAAATCATTTCGGCCTAGCCGCCTTCCTTCATAGCGATATAGTAGTTCCTTATATTACATCCTACGCCTCGGAAGAATTGAAACAAAAATATCTGCCCGGTTGTATCTCCGGTGACATTATAACCGCTGTCGCCATGACTGAACCAAATGCTGGAAGTGACCTTGCGGGAATGATGACTACTGCGACTGAAGATGGCGCCGATATAATCCTCAACGGGCAGAAGACCTTTATAAGCAACGGTATACTATGTGATCTCGTTGTCCTTGCCGCTAAGGACCCTCATGTTTCTGATCACCACAAAGCCGTAGACCTTTATGTTGTCGAGTCCGGAACCTCCGGGTTTGAGAAGGGCAAGAAAATAAGAAAAATTGGTTGGCATAGCCAAGATACAGCCGAACTTTTTTTCAATGACTGCAGAATCAGCAAAGCCAATCGCCTCGGGAGCAAAGGTAGTGGTTTTGTGATGCTGATGCAAAAGCTCCAGCAAGAACGTTTGGTGTGTTGTGTAGGAGCGCAGGTCCTAGCTGAAAGAACGCTGGAGGCCACTATAGAATATTGCAAGCAGCGAAACGCTTTTGGGAAACCAATATCGAAATTCCAGAATACCCAGTTCAGGATCGTTGAAATGTCTACCGAGGTTAAACTTGGGCGTACCTTCATGGACAAACTTATAGTCGATCATATTGAAAACAGGGATATCGTCGTCGAGGTTTCTATGGCCAAATACTGGATCACCGATATGGCTAAACGGGTAGTAGACGGATGCCTTCAACTCTATGGAGGGTACGGCTACTGCGAGGAATATCCAGTGGCCAGGGCGTGGCGCGACGTCAGAGTCATGTCTATTTTTGCGGGTACCAATGAAATCATGAAAGGGATAGCGGCCAAGTTTATGGGGCTATAGACTAAAGACATCTTCTTGAGTCCCCAACTCTTCTGGGGATGAGGAGGGAGGAGCAATGATTCTAGCG
>JBMFSZ010000343.1:0-4119 GCA_049967315.1 Desulfomonilaceae bacterium | reverse complement strand
AGATCCTTTCTATACCAAGAGCCTGCAGCCCAACAACTGCACCAGTCACATCAATTATTGCGTCCATGGCTCCAACTTCGTGAAAATGCACTTTGTCGACCGAAATTTGGTGAACCTTAGCCTCGGCTTCGGCCAACCGACCAAAGATTTTGATGATCCTGTCTTTGCTAGATTCCGCCAGTTCGCTGTTTTCAATAATCCTTATAATATCATAGAGATGCCTGTGGTGGTCGTGATGGTAATGGTCATCAATATTTATGATTGCCTTGCTTCCGGCTATACCTCTCTTTATAGCTTTCCGTACCCGAATTTCATAATGAGAGAGCCCCAATTTCGACAGTTCACTTTTGAGGACTTCAAGCTCAAGTCCCGCGTCAAAAAGCGACCCAATGATCATGTCACCACTTGCGCCGGAGAAACAGTCAAAATAGGCGACTTTCATCCTCTCTTCCTTTCTATAATTGATGCTTGAAAAACCTAGCTGGTCAGACACCGGCCAAATGAAGTCCGCAGGAGCCGCTGTTGAGCCCGTGAACGGATTCATTTTCATCACGTTTAACTGCAAGCCTGTTTATAAGGCCGGCCTGAAAGCCAGCGCCAAAACCATTGTCTATATTCACCACAGAAACTCCTGAAGCGCAGCTGTTTAGCATGCTCAGAAGCGCGGCTACACCACCAAAACTCGCTCCATATCCAACGCTTGTAGGAACGGCTATAACGGGACTCGAAACCAGGCCCCCCACCACACTGGCCAGGGCTCCTTCCATCCCTGCAACTACTATCACCACATTTGCTTCAAAGAGATTTTGACAACAGTTTAGAAGGCGATGTATCCCAGCCACCCCTACATCGTAAATTCTGTTCACATGGTTACCCACAGTTTCAGCCGTTATGGCGGCTTCTTCCGCTACAGGAATATCGGAGGTGCCGGCGCTTACTACTGCTATGTTCCCAATCTTCTGTACATCCGCAGGATTTATAACCACCATTCTGGCTAATTCGTGATATTCGCATGAGCTGACCACTTCCCTGACTGCTTGAAAAACCTCAGGGGTAGCACGCGAGGCAAGAACATTTGAAAACTTCAGAGCTAGTCTAGCTGCGATACCCTGAATTTGCGAAACAGTTTTCCCTTGGCAAAATATTACCTCTGGAACTCCTTGACGGACGCATCTGTGATAATCGATTTTTGCGTACCCAAGATCATCAAAGGGCAACTTCCGAAGCTCATTCATCGCGCTGTCCAAATCGAGATTACCCTTTTGTACCTTTTCCAACAAGCTTTTCAAGTAAATTCCATCCATGATGAGCTTCCTCGAAGTCGTCAATTTATCTTATAACTTACAAAACTGGAAAATCCGTTCAAAAATACTTTTGAGAGCCACAAATCCCTTACTGATCAAACGTTGCGACAATCAGGCTTTTTCGAAAAGAGTATTGGTACCCGGATCGGTATCCGATATGTTTAACATCTTGCGGGACCGTCTGAATCTTATCCTGTAAGGCCTGAAACTATTCTCCCTAACGCAACTGGCAAAAACTCCCGCTTGATAGTAAGCCTGTTCGGCCAGGAAGTAAAAAAGGAACACAGGAAAGGAAATCTGAGGTCTTTTTCGAACAAATTCTACGAAGGACGGAAACAGAATCAAGATAGCCACCGCAAGGCTTACCGGTGGGAAAATTATCGCGACAACCATCATGATCAAAAGATAATACCGAATAAGATGTCGTGTAAGATAAAATATGTAATTAGAGTGCTTTTCGATAGTGGCTCTAAGGATTTTACCGAGCTGTAGAGGCATACCAATTTGCTTCTGGTACCTGCGCCAATTCGTAAGAGAATCCCAGAGAACCACAGAAATGGCAAGGGGTAGTGACCAGAAGCTCCTCTCGATAGATCCCAGAATAATCGCAAGAAGCACAGCTAGGCCAGGCGGCTGCACTGGGAAACGTTTGATAATATGCTGGTGCTTCATATATAGAACTGGCTCTGATACTCCATACTCGTAACGTCTCTTGAATGTCTCAAAGAAACGGTTACGGTGTTTATGCGCAATCCTGCCTGTGGGAACATAAACCAGGCGGTACCCGTGCGCTTTGAGTCGCCAACAAAGGTCCACGTCTTCCCCAACCCTCATACGATCATCTAGTCCACCAACTTTAAGATAAGCCTCTCTTCTAACCAACATGTTACAAGTGGGAACGTAGAAATCAGATTCTTTTCCAAAACCCACCGCACTCTTAGCCCCCATATTCAAGGCGGAGTTAGCCTCCTCATATCTGTCAAGGGCAGTTGCCTTATAGTATGAATCGACATAGCCTCCTACGAGAACATTACGAGGGTCGTCGAAATGTGGAAGCAGTTCGCGAAGCCAGTTGGGTTGGGCAATGCAGTCGCTGTCAATGAACGCTAAAATTTCTCCCTTCGCTGCCATGACACCTGCATTTCTTGCGGCCGACTGGCCAAGATTCTGACGCTGGACTATGAGTTTTACAGGGTAGTTTTTAACTGTTTCGACCGTTTCATCACTTGAATTATCATCAACAACTATGATCTCAAGCGCATTGCGTGGATAGTCGACTTTTGACAAAGATTCCAGGCACGAACGAATGTCTTTTGCCCTGTTGTATACGGGCACAATTACGCTAACAAACTTCATCTTTAAATTTTTTGATGGCACCCATTCAAGGACCCCAGCAGCTACAAACCGATCCAAAAAGGGGAATAAAGCTTTCGACACACCTGCTTTAGCGAATTCGACTTCACTGTGAACATCCAGACCATCCCGACATTTTTGTAAAAGACGAATGGCCCCCATGTTGACTCGGAAGATTCTAAACGGACTTTCCTTGACTATGACTCCATATCCGTTTAACGAGATTAAGCGTACTTTGCTATTCAGGTAATATAGTCCATGATCGCCGGCCATATTCATGTGCCTACAGCCCAAAATGGCGCCTTTATGGAAACGCAATTAGCCAGGCAACCAGGATCGGGTATCCCAAGCCTTTTTTGTGTGTGATAAGCGATAGCCGGACATCCCCCATGACACAATTCAAACCTGTCACAGCTTTCACACGATTTTATTTCAAGTTCTCTGAAGGACCCAAAGACCGGTGAGTGTAACCATATCGGGGCAAAAGGCTCTTGGGGGAGTTTCCCAGCTAGAAAGTCATTTTCCTGGAGGAAAGCGCATGGGTACACATGTCCAGTCGGGGAAATGCAACAAGTCATTTTGCAGGCCCCACACATGTTTAATCCCAACGATTTTCGGTCTTCATGTGTGACGGAAAAGAATGAATCCCCTGTAGACACATTCCTGTGAGCGCTCAGCCAATCTGAAAATTCCAGCATTTGAGTTTTGGATACGTTAAGTTCCCGCCAAGTTTTTTTACCTCGACCAGATGGCCTAAATCGCGAAACCCTAAATTTGGCCCCCAAGGAGGTAGCTAGTGAAGCCAAATCATCAAGCCCAGAGAAGCTCAACCTCGTAAGCACAGTATTTATGCTGACTTCTATGCCTCGTTTGGCGAGACATTCGAGCGCATGAATAGCCTTGCGAAAACTACCCCTCCCCCGTATAGCGTCATTGGACTCTGCGTTCGCACCATCAAGGCTGACCTGTATGTATACCAGGCTCCTATCCAGACGCCTGGCGACTTCGTCGTTGATAAGAGTCCCGTTAGTGCTTATACAGGTAACAATTCCCTTGTCATTCGCATATTCCATCAAATCCAGAAAGTCAGGCCTTGAAAAAGGTTCCCCTCCACCTATACTAAACTGGAAAACGCGATTTCTGGCCATTTCATCAATGACTTTTGTACACTCTTCACTAGTCAACTCCCCGTTTCTCTTGGACCCGGAGTCAGAAAGACAGTGAATACACGATAGGTTGCAGGAATATGTGACCTCCCAGGTGACATTCACCGGGGCCAAGAGACCCATTTCAACATATCGGTTGCTCATGGATTAATCCCTTTGCTTCGAGCATCATAAATATGCTCATCATTCGTCGCCAAATGAGATCCTTTGCCCAGCCGTGCTTACGATGTATAGATTCGACTAATTCCATTGAATCTGTAATTCCATCAAAGAATTCAGCCGGGACCCAATCCTTG
>JBMFSZ010000342.1:0-4133 GCA_049967315.1 Desulfomonilaceae bacterium | reverse complement strand
CAGGCCTCCGCGCCTATGGTTATCATTAGTCGGTCCCAGAACCAATGACAGGCAGGGACGCCTGTCGCCACCAATAAAAATCCCAAACCAATTCCCACGGCACAGCCGTGGGCTCATAAGTGGCGCCCCATCAAGAGGGGAAAATTGGATTGAAAATTTAATTCATCTTTGGGCCGCTCCTGCTGTCCAACATATGGCGCCCCCATGGTTCAAAATTTTGAACCCCGTGCCTTGGCAGGCGCAAGATTTCTCCCGGAGTGTTTCTTATTATGGAAGCTTTACGAGAAAAGGGTTATACTGGACACAGTCGAATACGGGGATTTTATTGAATTCAAACTTGGATCTCAAGCGCTTTTCAAACTCTCAAGGTAAGTATGGCCACAAACAAATGTGATCAATCGCCGCCATCATCTGATCCACCCAAGCGCAAAAAGCTCTTGGAACAGGAACTAACCCGATATCTTCGTCTTTTGACCGAACATGGCAATCCCGAAAAGGTTATTCTTTTCGGCACGCTGGCTACAGGGCGGATTAACGAATGGTCAGACATTGATCTGGTTGTAGTGGAACAGACCGAGTTGTCATTTTTTGAAAGGCTTAGGCGAATTCGGAAGCTACTCCAACCTAGGGTCGGAATAGATGTAATGGTTTATACGCCGGAGGAATTCAATCAGTTGTCTGCTGAACGCCCTTTTTTTCGAGATGAAATCGTGGCGAAAGGGAAAGTTGTATATGAACGGGGTCGGTGATCGATGGCTGGAATTTAGCCGACAAGATCTGCGGATGGCGGACCTTGCATTCAAGGAAGGCATTTACAATCAGGTTTGTTTCCACTGTCAACAGTGCGTCGAGAAATGCCTCAAGGGCATTCTTGCCAATCAAGGGAAGACACCGCCTAGGACTCATTCGATTGTAGACATCTTAGGTCTGCTGCCACCTGGATATTTGGCCGATCTCAGAGACTCGATGAGCCAAATGGACATCTATTACATTCCGACCCGTTACCCGGACGCCTTGCCAGGTTCCTTGACGGAAGGGTTGCCCGGCAAAGAAGAGGCGACTGAGGCCATTGCAACAGCTCATGCCTTGTTGGCAGGGTTGGGGTTGTGTGAGCGTTGAATAACCGAGAAAGTTCTGCAGGCAGGGACGCCTGTCGCCACCAATCAAAATCTCCGACGAATACCTCCGGCCCCCAGCGCAACACCGCAAATAATCCACACCAACCCACCCACCCCCGGCGCGCTGCCGGGGGCTGAATTATTATACCCCTGTTAGGGGTGATAGCTACATGCAATAACATGCCTACGGGTAACCGTGAGTTTTTTCGTTATGGGGGTGTCATCTCAACAGAGCGGCAGCGACCATTGTCATTTCGAGTGAGCCTTGCGACGAGAAATCTTTCCAAGCCGCTGTTTGACTATATGGGCGGTTATGTACGTATTCCGTAACGGGATGGATTTCTCCCGGGGGTCGAAGTGACAGAACGGAACCAAACCAATCACAACGATTAAGGGCGCACACACAGGAGCGCCCCTACATAATTATTCATTCCCCTTTGGGCCGCTCCTGCGGTCCAACATTAATCCCTAGCATCTCTAAGCCGGTAATCAGGCTACTTTAAATTGGAATGTCGAGTAATCAGGCATCTTCTTCGAAGCATCAAGTATTTCCAGGCTGACAAGGTCACCCTGTTCGTCGTAATCTAGGATGATGCCGTTTTTGCCTTCATCGCTCTCCTTCACTGTTCCTGGCTTGAAGATTACGGTAAGAGTGTCAGTCTTGGAATCGTATGTCACGTTCATCTTGGACTCCATATTTTTCCAGTTTACTAGTTTTGTAGGCTGTAACTATTACTGGAGGATTCCGGTCAACATCAACAAAAATTCTTAATAAAGTAGACCTCCGGGCGACCTCTGACATGACAAGGCCTTGAACCACGACACGGCCCTCTCGCAACCGTTCAATGCTATAGGGGTTAGCGAGAACTGCATAGACATCTTTTGGGGAAATTCCCCTGCGGCCGATCTGATGTTCGGCGTGATCCGAAAACACCGCTAAGTCAAGGTTTTTGCTGTCGCATTGAGCCACTCAAAGTATCCTGTGTTTTTTATGTTGCTGCGCCCTATTGTACACAAAACTAGTTTTTTTGCTAATGGTAATGTTAAAACCATTCATCTTTGGGCCGCTCCTGCGGTCCAACATTCGTGAGCCCATGGCTGTGCCGTGGTTTTTTTTGGTTCTGGCGTTTGTCATTTCGAGCGAGCCTTGCGACGAGAAATCTTACCAAGCCTCGATTTACCGCTATGGTCGACAACGTAATAAACAGTAACGGGATGGATTTCTCCCAGGGGTCGAAATGACACACCAATCCCTGCTCCTACCCATGGCTGCGCCATGGGGTATTTGGTTCTGGGGGTGTCCCCACGATAATAGCCCGAGGCTTACAAAGCGGGACATCCTGGAACATCTGTCTGGTCCAACTCCACAAGGCGGATTTCTAGTCTTCTCCGGAGGACAGTAGCTACACGAGTGGCCATCGCGAGAAAATCCCCTTGATAGTCAGCTTCTTCAATATCCTCAATTATTGCATGAGAAACACCGGCTAGCGAGGCCACATCGTCACGAGTCAAACCCTTCTGAAGCCTAAGGTCTTTGAGTTCACGAGCTATTTCCATCTTTGCGTCCAGTTCGTCGAAAAACTTTACCAGGTTTTCGTCACTTTTGACATACCGGTCGTAGGCCCAATCAAAAGCGTCACGCTCAATTTTGTTTTTAGACATATAGCTCACTCCCTAGGAACGAATGAGTGTCAGGGGCAGCCATAAATTGTTTCTTGCGATCCAGCGCCCTTATGATGTCAGATTCCGGGACAACATCTTTCTTGACCAATCCAGCGGAAAGGATTGCCAGATTCTGGCCTGAAAAGAAATATAGCACACGATAGTTGATTCTTTCATGCCTAATTCTAAGCTCGTAGACACCATCTCGGAGGTAATCCGACTCTGGACGTCTGAGTTCAGTACCAAACTCCTTTAATCGCTGAATCAGTTTGAGGATCTTGACTCTGGCCTTTGGCTGAGTCTGGATGGAATCAAGCCATTCTGTCATCGGTACTCTGCCATTCGATTCCCTGAAAAAAATTACAGTTGTTTGCGGCATGATTCGCTTTTCATTTGGATAATCATAGGAGTTTTCGACATACCGGTCAAGAGATTGAAAAAAAGATTTTGTTCTCCCAAAGGACGAAATGGCGGGGAATCAAAATGTCGTGGGTTTAAAGCCAGGTTCGTTCTTTATGTCCATGAGTTCATCACCCACGGCGAGGATAAGGATACCTTCCCGAGACGCATATTTAACCAGGCTTGTATCAACGTCCAATGTGGCCAATGAACCTATAATCTTTCTATCCTTATATTCTGGGAAATACTCGCGAAATTGACGGATTGTTTTTTGAGTTCGGGAATATCCGATGGCTTGAGCGAACTTTGGGTCTCATTTACAAGCACATAACCGTCACATTCGGCTATAACGTCGAATTCCTTCCTGCGACCTTTAACCTTGGGTTGGGGACGACGGATTCTCTCAGCCTGACCGCACTCGTGAGATTCAGGGAGGCCAAGGACCTCCTGAAGTATCCGGCAAATGCTTGGGGCTACCAGATCTTCGGTCATACGACCCTGTTTGTTGGCGATTTCGCCGAGTTGCTTGTTTAAATTGCGATGCTCACGACGCGTTTCATCCTTGAAGGTCCTAATTTCCTCTTTGAAAACACGCATCTCGTCTTTGAAATTCGCAGTATCTCTTTCCATCCGGTCATTGGAGGTACGTATTTCAAGCGAGGTTTGCTCGACTGTGGCGATCAGGTCGGCCATCATTTCTTCCAGGCTTCTGACTCGTGTTTCCATTAGTGTGGTTTTCATAAATTAGCTCCTTTTCCCCCTTGATCTATTTCTGTTAGTATTAATTATTTTGGGGCGAGCGTCAAGATTTCTCCCGGGGGTCGAAATGACTGAATTGTATGCAGGAACGCCTGTTGGCGCCAACCGAAATGACAGGCGGTTGTTGACCTCTCACAGTCTAACTGTTAAACTAACATAAGTATTACCTATTGTGACGAAGAAATATTGCCATGA
>JBMFSZ010000341.1:0-4151 GCA_049967315.1 Desulfomonilaceae bacterium | reverse complement strand
TATACCGGATTCTTTCACATTGCCTGTTTCTTGATTACTATGAGGTGGCTGTGATTTTTGAAACCAGCTCTAGTATTGTGGCTCTGTGCCTCAGGCGACTCTGGTTAATGGCCATCATATTTCTCTTTCTTCTAGTTTTCGCCGCCTTAGGCTTCGGGCACATTCCCACGGGATTTGTCCCTCTGGAGGATGATGGTCTTATACTGGTCAATATTCAAATGCCTGATGGGGCTAGCCTAGACAGAACCGAGGCTACGGTCAAAAGAGCGGACACAATCCTTGAAAAGACTAATGGGATAGCGAGCTACGGAGCATTGGGCGGTTATTCCATGATAGATGGCGCTGCGCCAAATCTGGCCACCATATTCGCTCCGTTAAGTCCATGGGATGAACGCGTCCGGAATGCGCGGAGTCGCGAAGTCATAATTGAGGAACTAAACAGAGAATTCTCAAGGATTCAGGAAGGCGTGGTTTTTTCTTTCACGCTGCCACCGATTTTTGGCCTTGGGACGGGTGGAGGCTTTGAACTTCAGCTTCAGGACAGATCTGGATTGGGACTGGTTGCCCTCCAGAACGCAGGGATGGATTTGGCGGCCGCAGCGAACAGTCAACCTAGTTTGATGAGTGTTTTTTCAACTTTTAGAGCTAATGTGCCAAATGTTTTTGTCGATGTTGACAGGGAAAAGGTCTTCAATCTCGGTGTCCCGCTGCAGAACGTCTTTGACACGATGGCGACTTACCTCGGATCAACATATGTTAATGATTTTAACAAGTTTGGTCGAACATGGCAGGTTAAAGTTCAGGGGGACAGTGTTTACAGAAGCAAACCTGAAGACATCCTGAATCTTCAGGTCAGAAACAGTGAAGGTAAAATGTTGCCTCTAGGCGCACTCGCGAAAATAGTGGACTCTGTCGGCCCACTGAAAGTGGACAGATACAATCTTTATCCAACGGCGAAAATCATGGGCAGTCCTGCACCTGGATATAGCAGCGGTCAAGCCCTCGAAACAATGGAAAAACTAGCCCGATTCAAGCTGCCGCAAGGCATGGGTTATGAATGGACTGCCATGGCGTTTCAGGAAAAGAAGGCTGGAAGTCAGGCAGGAATTATTTTTGCTCTGGCCATTATTGTAGTGATCTTGATTTTAGCCGCGCAATACGAAAGCTGGGCTGACCCCTTGTCAGTAATCCTGGTAGTGCCGTTAGCCGTATTAGGCGCCGTTCTTGCCCTCGTGATTCGCCACATGGACAACAACATTTACACTCAGATAGGCTTAGTGCTGTTAGTTGGTTTGTCGGCCAAGAATGCCATTCTGATAGTTGAGTTCGTGAGAGACAGGCGGAAAAGTGGTGAAGAAATCATCAAGGCCACAATTGAAGGAGCAAGGCTACGATTTCGCCCCATCCTGATGACCTCCTTTTCATTCATTCTTGGAGTATTACCATTGGTCGTTGCAACAGGAGCAGGAGCCAAAAGCCGCCAGGCTCTAGGAACTGCTGTCTTTGCGGGAATGCTCGGAGTGACCGTTCTAGGTGTGTTTTTTACCCCTGTTCTGTACCTGCTGGTCCAAAAAATTAAGGAAGGTTTCAGTGGGTTGATTAATAGGAATAAGTTAGAAGCAGGCCCATCGAAATGATGCGAAGGTTTCGCAAACGATGAGTAATACGATAGAAATTCTTATACAGCGGTCTAGATTTCTAGCCGCTGCCTGATTTTTTTCAGTCGCCTCCTGCTGACAGGGACACTTTTCCCCGAAAGCGTTTTGATAATTGCGGCCTGATTATCGTGTAGAATTATTTCGTCAACGTGATTTATATTTACCAGAAACTGTTTGTGGCAACGCAGCAAGCCTGCTCTCACTTCCAGAACATTGAGAGTAAGTTCGGTAAAAAATTTACCTTGCCCACAAACCAGGTAGACACCGGTCACATCGCTCCTCACGTATTCAACGTCTGAAACATTGATCAACTTTATCCGGTTCGGGCCTACGCATGGAATCCGTGTGATTTCCGAGGCTATAAACTCGTTGGAGCGCTTTTCGGACAGTCTCCTTTGAATCTTCGTAGCAGTTTTGGCTAGTCGCTGCTTTTCAACCGGTTTCAACAGATAATCAAAAGCGCTCTCCTCAAAGGCCTTTAGGGCATATTCATCATAAGCGGTTACAAAAACCACTATGGGCATGATCTCTTCATCGATCATGCTGAGCAGTTCCATGCCGGTGATGCCCGGCATTTGAATGTCCAGAAACACGACTTCCGGTTTTTGATATTTGATCGCTTTTAGCGCATCAATTGCGTTGTCACACTTTCCAACCACTGAGAACATGCCAGTCTCATCTAAAAGAGCTTCAAGCTCGTCTCTGGAATGGATCTCATCATCCACGATCAATGCGCGAATCATATTGATGGCTCTCCAGCGGAACACAAATAGTTACTCGTGTAAGCTCGCCAGGTATGCACGAAACGTTGGCCCCGTAATTTTCGCCCATCATCAGTTTAAGCCGTCTGTCGACGATTTTTATTCCGAGGCCATTCTCGTGTCCATTTTCGCAAAACGTCCCTGCATTGTCCTCAATTTCAATTTTAGCAACGTCATTTTCTTTATAGGCCTGTATCCTCGCGGTCCCTGGCCCAATAGAGTTGGCGATGCCATGCTTAATCGCATTTTCTATAATAGGCTGTAGGGTAAAAGCTGGAATTTTCAAATTGAACAGGGTTGGATCTATGTTCATCTCCACTGTGAGCTTGTCCTCGAATCTAGCCTTTTCAATCGCGAGATACGAGTTCACATGAGCCAACTCTTCTTCCATGGTTGATAACTCACTAGTTTTCTTAAGGTTTTTTCGCAAGAAAGAACTAAGACTCATCAGTAGTTCCCTGGCTCTGTCAGCGTCTTTTCTTAATATCGCTATTATAGTGTTCAGGGAATTAAATAGGAAATGCGGGTTGATTTGAGCTTGAAGGAGCTTAAGTTCGGACATGATCAATAAACTTTTTTGTTGCTGATACTTGGAGACAAGCAGTTGATTGGACAACAATCCTGCAATGCCTTCGCCAAGTGATCTGTTCATATTTAGGAATCTCTTGTTACGAGCCTCATACAGCTTGATCGTTCCGATTACAACATCGTCAACAGTTAGAGGCGCTACAAGCACAGAATTCAGGGGACACGTGTCCGAAACAAAACAAGTGTAACGATCTTGAACTCCGTCAGCAAAAGCTACTCTTTTTTCCTTGATCGCTTGCATCGTTAGTGGGGAAGAAATCGGCGTGTCCGGGATGTGGTGTTCAGAACCCAAACCAATAAATGACAGAACTTTTTCGGTGTCGGTAATTGCAACAGCGCTGACTCCGGTTTCCTCATAAATTATTCGGGCCATCTCGTCAGCGGTTTGTCTGTTAAATCCCTTCGACAGGAGACTCAGGCTTCTCTCTGCAATATTGAAAGCCTTCGAAGAAAACGCGGCCGCCGCCGTGTCATACATGTCTCGTTGGTCCCTGATAATACTCATGAAAATTGCACAACCACAGGAAGTGCTAATGATCATGGGTAGAGCTATAACTCGAACCAGTTCAAAGGCATCGGAGAATGGCCTTGAAATCGCCAGGATTATTATCATTTGTAGTACTTCAGCTACGGCAGCGGTTAAAAAGGCGATTCCTGGATCAAAAATTTTCTGAAGTTTGTTCCGTCTTGTCAGATAAAGATAGACAAGTCCACCTAAAAACCCTTCAGCCGTAGTTGAAAGACCGCAGGAAAATCCTGTAAAGCCACCCTGCAAATATCGATGAAATCCGCCTGTAAGTCCTACTGCGGTACCAAGAAATGGGCCGCCTATCATACCCGCCAATACAGGACCTATCGCCCTTGTGTTAGCTAAGGCTCCGTGAACGGGTTGACCAAGGTAAGTCCCCATGATCGATAAAGCAGAGAAAAAAAAGTATTGGTACACCTTATCGCGTCGGTCCAGATTCTGATTGGTGAGCGGTCTGAACCACGGGGATTTACAATAGAGGTAACCGACAACCATAAATACCGACATTGTCCGAAAAAGTTCTAGATAAAGGCTCATGGTATTCTCACATACATAAGTATCAGACAATTGATGATCAAATTCTCCACTTCATCCGGGTGTCCAGAACCTCTGGTT
>JBMFSZ010000340.1:0-4166 GCA_049967315.1 Desulfomonilaceae bacterium | reverse complement strand
GCTATAGTTGGCGCAGGGCTCTGCGGGTTAACGGCTGCGATTGACCTTTCAAAGAAAGGTTACGAATGCCTTGTTATAGAGTCTACAGACCGACTTGGTGGAAGCGTTTGGGATTATGCTCAAACCGAGTTGCCAAGCTCAGAGATTGAAGCAGATCTGCACACACTTTTAAGCCCAAGAATAACCTTAGAGTTTGAAAAGACTCTTGGAATAGACCACTCTGTCTCAGATTTGAGAGCCAGGTTTGAAGCCGTTTTTCTGGCGACCGGCCGGCTAACCATTGATTCAGTCCTAGCAAACTGTTTCGATGGTGAAAAGTTCCAGATTAATCCCTTAACGTTTGAGACTAAGTTCGACGGAGTCTTTTCAGGTGGGAGCGTAACAAGAATTGACTCTCCACATTCTCCAATAACATCTGTTTCTGACGGCCGTAGGGCAGCGATATCTATAGATCGATTCTTGCAAGGTGTATCGCTCACAGCATCGAGGGAAAACGAAGGGGCTTACCAAACCAGATTATTTACAAATACGGCCGGTGTAGACTTCCGCGACAGAATACAGATCAGTAATCCGGCCGGCGAATATTCAGAAGATGAAGCTGCTAGTGAGGCAGGGAGATGCTTGCAGTGCGAGTGCATGGAATGTGTCAAGGTCTGCGAGTTTCTGTCAAGCTTCAATGGTTACCCAAGGAAGTATGTCAGGCAGATTTACAATAATCTGTCGATCGTTATGGGTCAGAGACATGGAAATAAACTTATAAACTCATGCAGTTTGTGTGGGTTGTGCAAAGAAGTGTGCCCTGAAGAGCTTCACATGGGCGAAGTTTGCAAATCCGCGAGGCAGACCATGGTGGAGCAGGGCAAGATGCCACCTTCGGCGCACGAGTTTGCAATTCGAGATATGGAATTTAGCAATAGCGACAAATGTTCCCTGGTTAGGCATCAACCCCATACCGATTCCAGCGCTTTTGTATTCTTCCCTGGCTGCAGACTCAGTGGTTCATTACCTGCGAATGTTGAAAATGCCTATCGATATTTGATGGAGCATCTCGATGGTGGAGTAGGGTTGATGCTAGGTTGCTGTGGCGCCCCCGCTGAATGGTCTGGGCGGCAAAACGATTTTGAGAAGGTTTCGGAAGATTTTCTGGGAAAATGGCGGCAACTGGGATGTCCTACGGTAGTCGCGGCTTGTTCATCATGCTATGCGGTTTTTCAAAAATCTTTGCCCGAAGGTAAATTACGATCCTTATGGGAAACCATAGATACTTGTGGATTGGGAAATTCAGCCAACAAACAGGAAAGGAAGAGATTTGCGGTCCACGATCCTTGTTCATCGAGACATGAGCCGCGAGTTCACCAGGCAGTTCGGAATATTCTTAAAAAGCTTGGTTGTGAAGTTGATGAGCTTGCTCTGAGCCGCGGTTTCACAGAGTGTTGTGGATACGGTGGTTTGATGTGTTTTGCCAATAAGGATCTCGCCGCCAAGGTGGTGAATCGTCGTATAGAAGCAACCCCTGAGGATTTTGTTACATATTGCGCAGTGTGTCAGGATCATTTTTTGTCCCAAGGAAAAAATACGCTACATCTGCTCGAACTGATATTTGAAAAGAAGGATTCGATAACCGTCTTCAAGAGGCCTCTAAGTTACTCGGCGATAAGGCAAGGTCGCTTGTTTCTTAAAAAATCACTTCTTCAAGGATTGTGGAAAGAAGTGGTGGACAAGGCGGAGGAACATGAAATGATCAAATTGTACATATCCGAAGAAATTCAGGACCTCATGGCCGAAAGAATGATCTTAACAGACGATGTCCAGAAGGTCATAGACTATGCGGAGAAATCAGGTCGAAAATTGATAAATAAATCTAATGGCCATTTTCTGGCCCACCACACGCCCGCCAAAGTGACCTACTGGGTTGAATATTCACCTTCTGAACAAGGTTTCACGGTTTACAATGCTTATAGTCACCGCATGACAGTAGTAGAGGCGCCCGTATCATGAGCGGATATGTAAAAAATGACGAGGCTGAACAATGGTTATGCGCCGAGTGCGGCGCAGAATTAACCTTCGGAATGATTGAGGTTCACTACATGGGTAGCGGCTATCCTGTCGAATTGCCTAGATGTCCAAAATGCGGTCAAGTGTTCATTCCAGAAGAACTTGCGACTGTCAAGATGGCGGAAATAGAGAAACTTCTAGAAGACAAGTGACTATTTTGAAATCAGAACCTACGCATAGGATGTATGAAACTCTCGGAGTTACCGATCTGGCGTCTGAGGGGATTAGACCAGGGGGGCTGAGGCTCACCCAAAGGGCGTTGGTGCTAGCTGATTTACCGGTAGAATCGAGAATAATCGACATGGGCTGTGGAGCTGGGGTGACTTCAGAGTTTGTGACACTCAACTACGGATATCAGGTGGTTGGTATTGATCGGTCAGCTCAGTTGTTGCAACGCTGCGGTACCAGAAAAAATGTTGGTCCGTTTGTCAGAGGCGAAGGACAATACCTTCCTTTTGTTGACAAATGCGCTGATGGGATAGTAGCCGAATGCGCCCTTTCCGTTATTGGCTATTCCGATCACTTGCTCAACGAATTGCATCGTGTCTTGAGATTTGACGGTAAACTTATTGTGACAGACGTGTACACCAGGAACGAAAAATCCGAACCCTTTTGGGAAAGTTTTCCCGTAGATTGTTGCATCAGAGGCGCAATTTCCAAGAACCAGATATTTAGTAAATTGGAA
Organism: Desulfomonilaceae bacterium; assembly: GCA_049967315.1. Lineage (GTDB taxonomy): Bacteria > Desulfobacterota > Desulfomonilia > Desulfomonilales > Desulfomonilaceae > CAJBEZ01. The sequence continues at coordinate 1,426 of JBMFSZ010000340.1, read as the reverse complement.
CGTTGCGGATTTGAAATCGATGTCTGGGAAGACCATTCAGATGCGCTCAAAGAATTCGCTATACGTATGATCCTTTTGTACGGATCCATGGATAAATTCTGGAGCCAAATGAGTGGCGGGATTTTGGAAGTTTCCCAAATAAGAGAAGTCTTTTCCGGCATCAAGCCAGGCTACTTCTTGTTAATAGCCCATAAATCAGGTTCCCGGTCAACGGCAAATATTTAGGGGGCGAGAAACATGGACGAACTGCTGAGCATGCTGAAGCTGGCAAGCCAGGGATTTCATTGCAGCCAAGTCCTCATTTTGATGGGTTTAGAGGCTCAGGGCAAAGAAAATGCTGATCTGGTGAGGGTCATGGAAGGTTTAGCCGGTGGTGTGGGTTTTTGCGGTGACATTTGTGGAGCATTGACAGGTGGAGCTTGCCTGTTGGCCCTTTACGCAGGAAGAGGCCTCCCCGATGAAGAAGAAGATCCAAAACTGAATCTTATGATTGCTGAGTTGACAGAATGGTTCTCGAAGGAGTTTGCCGCTTGCTACGGTGGCATTCACTGCAGGGAGATTTTGGATGATGATCCCAAGAACCAGTCGGTGAGGTGTCCCGGTATAGTTACAAAAACTTATAATAGGGTTAAGACGTTGCTGCTCGATAATGGATTTGATCTTTCAGAGAGCAAATGATGGGTCCTGATAAATCAGTTCTGCTTTGCAATACGGAAAGTGTCTGCCCTGAGTGTCTAGCTCGGATACCGGCCGCTAAATTCTCTATAGGCCAGAATGTATTAATCCGGAAAATATGCCCCGAACATGGCGAGTTCACAGTCACCGTCTGGAGGGGCCAGCCTTCTCTATCTGATTGGATTAGAGCAAAAATACCCTGTCATCCTGAGGCTCCCAAAACTGTCATTGATGGCGGATGCCCATTTGATTGTGGGCTTTGTCCTGATCACAGGCAGCAAACCTGCACTGCGCTGCTGGAAATTACCAGTCGTTGCAATCTTAGATGCGCATACTGCTTTGCTGATTCCGGAAACCATAATGGTCCGGACCCCGACCTTGGGGTCATCAGGTCATGGTATGAGTCTTTGATCGCCACCGGTCATCCTTGCAATATTCAGCTTTCAGGAGGAGAACCCACTGTTCGTGACGATTTGCCAGAGATTATTGCTCTAGGGATCTCTCTGGGGTTCAAATTTATTCAACTTAACACAAACGGGATTCGCCTGGCTGTCGATGAGATTTACCTTAAACGCCTCAAAGAATCTGGACTTGCATCAGTATTCCTACAATTCGATGGGATGAGTGATCAAATTTACTCTGCCCTGAGAGGGGGGAACTTTCTCCAGTCAAAGCTGATGGCAATCCAAAATTGCAGGAAACAAAACCTGGGGGTGATACTGGTCCCAACTTTGGTCCCGCGAGTGAATAC
>JBMFSZ010000339.1:0-4194 GCA_049967315.1 Desulfomonilaceae bacterium | reverse complement strand
GGTTTTGAGGCATAGGCTGGTGCAGTGGCTGGCTGAAATTGAAAGCCTCAAGCAATTGACGTATCATGTCGTTCGAATGAAGATGCAGGGACTTGACGTCACAAAAGAAATATCAATGGGGAAGTTGCTTTCAGGACAACTGATCACTAGAGTGGCTGATGGGTGCCTACAAATGTTTGGTGGCATGGGACTGATGGATGAGACTCTTATTTCAAGATATTACAGGGATGCTCGCCTAATACCCATTGGAGGGGGCGCTGATGAAGTCATGAGCGATATAATCGCTAAAACGGAAGGATATTAGAAACACGTAGGCAATGATCACCATCAAGAGGATAGAAATTCGGACACCTTTCGCCCTGGATCGGGTCAACTGTTATTATATCAAAGATTCGACCCCTACGCTTGTAGACGCCGGAATCAACACCGAGGAATCGTTCAACGTAGTAAAAGCGGCTATCGAGGAAAGCGGGGGCGCTGTCGAAGAATTAAAAAGAATAATTCTGACTCATGCCCATTCCGATCATATTGGCCTGGTGAAAAGGCTGGTCGACATGAGTGGCGCTGCGGTGTACATGCACCGGTGGGATCTTCCAAAAGTTTGTCATAGGGGAACTGAAGATTTTTCAAAGTGGACTGAAAAGTTCAGGGAATTTTTCCTTGAATCGGGTGTTCCTGACGAGACAGTGGAACAGACGGTAGCGTCCATGTTAGAGCGTTTTAAGGTATTTTACAGTCCCTTTGAGGGCGCCAGACCCCTTGAAGGTGGTGACAAGATTGTCTTCGATGAATTCATCCTTGAAGCCATGCATACCCCAGGACATACTCCGGGTTCGATATGCCTGCTTGACAGACTCCATGGAACTCTTTTTTCAGGTGACAGCCTACTGGAAAAGATAACATCCAATCCGATGGTGGAACTAGACGATTCAATGGTAAAATCTGACTACAAGGCCGTAGAGCGTTTCCTGTCGTCACTTGCTCTATTAGATTTAGCTCCGGTATCGAAAGTACTTCCGGGTCATGGTGAACCGTTTTTGAATCATCGGAAGCGGATTGAAGAGTTGTACATGCATCACCAGGACCGTATGAAAAAAGTGCTTCAAATCCTTAAATCCGATAAAACCACTTCTGGTATTTTCAACGGGAAGACAGGCTTCCAGGTCGCTAACGCTCTTTTCCATACCCTCGATGGATTGGATTTGTTCCTGGGACTTTCGGAAGCTCATGGACATCTCGAACTCCTGGAACAAAAAGGCATTGTTTTTTCCAGTAAGCGAGGAATTCGGAGGTTTTATTATCCCGGAAATGATCGAGCCAAAGCAGCCCTTTGCTCGGTCTCATCAAAATGAATATGGAGGTTGATCAGGACGCTCTTTTCCTAAAACGGACTCACTGGGTTGAATAATCTCACAATGCCTACGATGTTCAGATCTTAAGGAGGATAGCGCAATGGTTACAGAGCTGGAACACAATTTAGCGCAAAGAGTATCATTGGGTGACATTTTTCGAAGGCAGGCTCGTCACATCCCGGACAGGGAAGCCCTTGTGGAAAAAAGAGCTGGGGAGCGCATAAGTTTTACTTATAAAACTCTGAATGACCAGCTGAACCGTTTTGCTTCAGCATTAAAGGATTCCGGCCTGAAACCCGGCTCAAAAGTCGCAATCATCGGGCCCAACTCGTGGGAACTTGTCGTTGCGATGTATGGCTGCGCTAAAGGGGGATTCATTGCAGTTCCTCTAAATCCTCGTCTCGGTCCAGACGACATAATCTTTATGCTCAATCACTCCGAGCCAGAAATAATTGTCGTCGATGACATTCTTTGTCCGCTGATAGATAAAATTAAAGACAAGTGCAAAACTCTGAAAGATTTTATTTCTATCCCTGCCACAGGAAACAAGTGCCCCGAATATTTTGTGGATTTTAAAACGTTTCTTGGTGATCAATCTGAAGAAGAATTTGAACAGGTCGTGTGGGACCGCGACCCATTTGCAATCCTGTACACGAGCGGAACAACCGCTCGCCCAAAAGGGGTCGTCCTTTCTCACCTGAGCTTTTACATCATGTCTTTGAGCAACCTTATCGAAATGAAAATATTTCGAGAGCACAATGGAGCGATAGTAATGCCAATGTTTCATTGCGCCCAGCAGACTTTTGCGACCACTCATTTTCACATAGGCGCAAAAAACGTTATTTGCCGCAGCTTTGACCCCTGCGCTATGCTCGAAGTGATTCAGGAAGAAAAAATTGGTTCGCTTTTTCTCCTCCCCATGATGTGGCGGACAATGTTAGATCACCCTCGAATCAAGGAATATGACGTTTCTTCTCTCCAAAGATGTACCTACGCCATGACGCCTATGGACAAAAGGACTCTTGAACAATGTATGGAGACTTTTGGCCCTAATTTTCTGTTGGGAACAGGCCAAACGGAGTTCTTCCCTTCTTCGGAATGCTTTAAACCTGAGTGGCAACTTGAAAAAATGGGTAACTACTGGGGAGATCCAGCGCTAACCGTAGAAACCGCTATCATGGATGAGGACGACAATTTGGTCCCAAGTGGACAAATGGGCGAAATAGTAAGACGTGGTCCGGGGCACCTGATTGAATATTTTAAAGATCCTGATGCAACTGATGAAATAAGAAAATTTGGTTGGGCTCATTCAGGAGATTTGGGATATTTTGATGAAGATGGCCTTCTGGTTTTTGTAGACAGAAAGAAGGATATGATCAAGACCGGTGGTGAAAACGTCCCTTCCATAAAGGTTGAAAGGGCCATCTTGAGCGATCCTCGTGTTTCCGAGGTGGCCGTAGTCGGACTGCCTCACGAAAAATGGGTCGAGGCGGTTACAGCGTTCGTGGTTCCAAAGGAGAAAACTCTGCTTTCTGAAGAGGACGTAATAGCTATTTGCAAGAAGGAACTCGGCGGCTTTGAGGTCCCCAAAAGAGTCGTGATGGTCGAAGAGTTACCCAAGACGACTACAGGTAAGCTTCAGAAGAATATTGTGAAAAAGCAATATTGGGATCTATACAATTTATAATTGTGGGCTTGATTTAAAGAATACATTCTTTGTCAGATCCAGACACGATATCAAACCCGTATTCCAGGGATTTTTTGATCGGAAGCGGTTTTTAAAACCTAGTTGGCTCCATTGAATGATCCTGGCAGGGTTTGATTTCAATGAGGCACAACCCTGCCAGGAGACACCGCTTTTCACGAACCCATCCCCGGCGGTGAGTTCATTCAATAAAGCCAGATCTGAGCCCAATCTGCGAAAAATGAGCAGGGTGCTTGGATGGGCGGGGCGCCTCATTTCTATGCCTCTACTAATAAATCCGGACGGTAATACAATTGCCTGCTGCCGGCCAGTATTCGGCCAGTCTTTACTGGACGGGTATATATACCAAGCCCCCAAGGTCGGATCATTGTAAAGCATTCTGACCAGTTCCCTCAAACCTGACCAACCTCGCATTACCGCTGCCCTTTTATAATAAAGCTCCATGTCAACAAATATGAAATTAGTCCCTTTTTGAACAGATGGGGCTTCGGATATCAAATGCCCCAGGAGTTGATTCCTCATCAGTGAGGCTTCTCTCCAATCCAGGCTCAACCCTGCGTGGAAAGTAGCCATGAATCCTATTGCCGTTGCAGCCAGGATTTGTGTAAAGTTTCGGATGGAGGCGCGTCTCCAGGCCGTACTTGCTATTGCAAAAAGGATGGCGATCCCATAGGAAGCCGATGAATAAATTCGGCTAGCCTCGTTAAAATTGAACCATTCTGGATGAAGGTCATAAACTACTCCAAATTTCGCGAGCACCGTATCTGCGATCTTAGGATCTGAAGCGCCATAGCCAGCGATCTGGTATGGCGCCATTCCCAGGAACAATATCCCTAGTCCCAGAATAATTACATTTATCACGTCGTGTGATGAACTATCAACCACATCTGCCGACGGGTCCTTAGAGGGCCCTTTCCTTTGTGTTTGATAAATGATGACCATTACCCACGTCATCATTAACCCTCCTAGCAAAACTGGCCACAATTTTTCGGGGCTAGATGTAAATGGAACGACGAGGTAAAATGGCAACAAAGCCAAATAGTACCACACTAGCTTGATCGAGGTAGTAAATTGCGTGGCGTCAATCACTCCCCCGCTCATAAGTGTGTATCGTAAGACTATGGCTCCCAGGAACGT
>JBMFSZ010000338.1:0-4194 GCA_049967315.1 Desulfomonilaceae bacterium | reverse complement strand
GTAGGAGGTATGAGCCTTATCTGCACAGGCCAATGAGTAAGCTCTGAATTGCTGCTTTGAGTAAATACTGGCTGATTTGCATCTTCGCAGGAGCAGCTTTTTAGCGCAAATGTCTGAATTTTCGCGGACGGGCACCCACATGCCATTTTACTGACATCGTGTTTTGCTGAATCCGTAACATTGTATAACCGCTCTTCGACCGCTTCTTCATCAAAGTCTTCCGCTTCCCGCTTCACAATCTTCAGGGCTCCTGTTGGACATTCCCCAATACACGCGCCCAAGCCATCGCAATATAACTCGGAAACCAGCTTGGCTTTTCCATCTACTATCTCCAGGGCGCCTTCAGCACATCCCGTCACACATTGGCCACATCCATTACAAAGCTCTTCGTCAATCTCTATTATATTTCTTTTGATTTTCATCTTGATTTCCTTTTTGATCGCTTGCCTTCAAATTAATTAGCGGCCGCTCGTACTTGGGGCTTGGTATCCTGGAACAACTCATGAGCGAGGCTTTGTCCTGCTCCGGTAAGAACATCCCGGTCAATAATTTCCGAAAGTCCACCATTAAGCAGGCCACCCTTTTTAATTTCCTCCTGAATTTTAGCCAGGATGTGGGCATCGTGAACCAGTTTCAGGTTCTGAGAGTCCACGTCTTTAGGATCGTCCATGTCCTTAATTATGGAACAAACCTCTTCCACAAGCTCTTGAGGAGCATCCAGTTTTTCAAGTATTTCTCTGGCGACGGAGTTCTCTTCCTGCTGTATATTGGAACCGTTGTTTCCACGCGCAGTAGGTTCAACATCATGTAAATACGCCGCGGCAAACAAAACGGCAGGTTTGGCCTTTTCTACTCCAACAAGGCGTTCCACCATGGCCGCTACTCTGGATGCGTGGCCGATTCGCTTGAAATCGTTTTTTAGTCGTATCTTCATTTCGACGGCCACTCTGTCCTTAAAGAGGTCTTCTTTTTCTTTTATAAGCTCAGGAGGTAAATCTCCGAAGCACTGTTTAGCGAATTTACAGTGCGCCGCGCATCCGAAATCCATTTTGGGGTTAAGCACATATTGCCCGCAATTTTTACATTTCCGACGAGTGTCATCTTTGAAAAATTCCATCTTCGAGCCGCAGTTCGGGCACTCAACGTCAAAGATTGCGTCAAAATTCCAGTAACGAGGGTCTTGTCCAGGGCATTTCATCTTGAATCTCCCTTCATGCGAAGGAATCATGCTTATAATTACGGCGCGAAAGCTGTACTACTTAAACGCGCCGTTCAAATCCGCAGATAAATTTTATCTATCCACGTACATTAAAGTTAGATGATGATTGATAGTCTTGGTTTCCTATAATTGGGCGATAAAACATTGATTATCTCAGCCCAGTATGGCTTTCAAATCTTCATCCGGCGTCGTTATAGGCTTAATGTCAAAGGTCTTGACCAGGGTATCGAGAATATTGGGCGTAATAAAAGCCGGCAGGCTCGGGCCCAGACGAATTCCTTTTATCCCAAGGTGGAACAATGTCAGGAGAATTGCCACGGCTTTCTGCTCATACCACGACAGAATCATTGACAGCGGCAATTCGTTCACCCCGCAGTTAAACGCGTTGGCTAAAGCAACTGCTATCTGGATTGCTGAATAAGCGTCGTTACACTGTCCTACATCCAATAGACGCGGTATCCCTCCGATGTCTCCTAAATCCTTGTCAAAGAAGCGGAATTTTCCACAGGCTAGTGTCAATACCACAGTGTCTTTGGGTGTCTTTTCAACGAACTCGGTATAATAGTTACGCCCGGGTTTTGCTCCGTCACATCCGGCAACGAGGAAGAAGTGTTTGATTGCGCCACTCTTGACAGCTTCAATCACCTTGCCAGCTACGGACATCACCGCGTTTCTGGCGAAACCACACATGACCTCCTTGCCATTTGAATCTGAAGGGAATCCAGGCAATTCTAGCGCTCTGTTAATAACCGGGGTAAAGTTCTTGTCGGCAATATGTTGGACACTGGGAAAACCTACCAGCCCAGTCGTAAAAATGTTGCTGTTGTATGATTCCGCGGGCTTTTGTATGCAGTTTGTCGTCATGAGAATAGCGCCTGGGAATTCTGCGAACTCCTTCTTTTGATTTTGCCACGCTGTTCCATAATGACCGTAGAAATGGGAATATTTTTTGAGTTCAGGGTAACCGTGAGTCGGCAGCATCTCTCCGTGGGTGTACACGTAGATTCCCTTGCCTTCGGTTTGTTTAAGAATTTCTTCGAGGTCTTTCAAATCGTGCCCAGACACGAGGATGGCTTTGCCGGCCTTGTGCCCAAGAGGTACTTTTGTGGGAACCGGATGACCGTAAGCGCCGGTATTAGCTGCGTCGAGAAGTTCCATGGTCTTGAGGTTAATTTCGCCACATTTTAATACTAGACCAACCCAGTCATTCAGGTTCAAATCATGACGTAGTGTGGCCGCCAGACCTTCTGCGACAAATTTGTATATTTCGTCATTTTCCTTGCCGAGTATGTGGGCATGATCGGCATAGGCCGCTACACCCCTAAGCCCAAATATAAGGGTGTGCTTTAAAGAGACGATATCCTGGTCATCCGTGTCGGCCTTGAAACCTCTGGTAAGGCCTTGCGCAATCATTCCCGCCTTATCCTGCGCTGGTTTGAATGTCGCCGCGTCCTCGTTAAAATCAACTTTACCACCTGCCGCTTTGACCCGTTCCTTAAGCCTGTCCCGATATTCTACGGCTTTATTGATTAGTGGAGGAAACCTGTCCTCATCAAAATCAACGTTCGTGAGAGTTGCAAAAAGGGCTTCATTTGTGAATACACCTGCCTCGTTGTCTACAATTCCAACCTTTCGTCCCTCAACCGCAAAAAGCGCTAGTCCCTTTACGGCATGAACCAGAAGATCCTGCAAGGCTGCCGTTTCGGGGGATTTCCCACATACTCCGGCCCGAGTGCAAGCTGTGCCACCTGCTGTCTGTTCGCATTGATAACAAAACATCTTGTCAGCCATTTTATCCTCCTGCTCTTTGGGTCCCCTTTCGAGAGGGTAACCTGAAATACCTTTACGTGTTCTCTCTATAAACAATATGGAGGTTACAAGACGTGATGACCTTGACTTAAGTCAAAGGCAGTAAAAATTTTTTTAAGTAATCGTCAACGAAACATTTGGCTAGAATTGCTATAAAATGGGGTCTTCTTAAACAATTCTTCAATCTCTTGCGTACCGACGCGCTCTAAAATTTCACCAAACCTTTCTCCCTTAGTATTTTGCTCGAAATAAAAATCTAGAATTAAATCAATCAATCTGAAAGTTGATTCCCTGGAAAAAATCCCGGGGAGCTCAGACGCTAATCTGGGCCGTCTGCCCAATTTTCCACCAATCATTATTCTGAAGCCTTCTGTCCCGCGTACAAGTGTTTCAGTTGGACAAGCCCTGATGCAGTGGCCACAGAAAAGGCACCTGTCAAAGTCGATCCTGGGTCTGGACATATCCGGGGCCATGGTTACGGCGCTTTCTATACAAGTCTCGGCGCAAACCCCACACTGGCTACATTCGTTTTCACTCAGCGCTGGATTTACCGCGGCCACTATGCCCAGATCCGCGACTTGGGGTCTGGAGCAGGCATTCGGGCAGTCTGACACAGATACTCTAAATTCATGATGGAACTTTAAGGGGCCATTGACCTTTCCTTTAAGGAAGGGCTTGAAATCTCTAGATCTTAGCGTATCTTCCAGGGTTCCAATGAAATTGTTCCCGTTGGGAATTCTATTCGGACAACCGCTGGACCCAAAACAACTTTCAAGTTGATAACCTTTGATCTCGTCTTCCATATTTTTAAGGAAGTTCTGCTGGACGATCCGTATATGCTCTAATGTTACCTCCGCTGCGCTAACGCGTTCGGCTTCCTGTTCTACCTTCTTTTTTACTCTTCTCCTGATAAAGAAAGGGACCTTGGCTATGGTTTCTTCAGCAGATCTATTCCAACGCATATCCACTCCTCAATCAACAGCTTACGCTGTCATAAGAAAACAATTAAGTCAGGCTTAAAAAATGGCTATCTTCGTATTACCCAATTTGTAGCCATTTCGTCTAAAATGTTCCAAGAAAGGCTTAATCGATATTAAATTAAAATGATATACTGAGTCCAAACATTGAGAGAATTTTGATCGTAAAATTCGCACTTTGGCTCCTAG
>JBMFSZ010000337.1:0-4207 GCA_049967315.1 Desulfomonilaceae bacterium | reverse complement strand
GCCGAACTGGAATTGGCCGATTATGCTGGCCAGTTCTCGCTGGAAACCGATCCCTATGAAGCGGCATCAGGTGCGCACGCAGTTGTCATAGCTACTGACTGGAATGAATTCCTAATGTTGGATTACAAACGAATATATGAAAGCATGGAAAAGCCTGCCTTTATTTTCGACGGCAGGAATTTGCTAGATCATCAGAAATTGTATGAGATTGGCTTTTCAGTGCATAGAATTGGGAGACCTTCTTTATCCCGAATTTAGAGATTTGAATTCTCCTTTCGTCTACACTGCTGTGCCGCGCACATAACAGGCATGAGGAAATGTCTGAAATTAATATTGGAGCCCCGCTGAGAAGGGAACTCGGTCTGTTTTCCTCAACCATCGTGGTTGTGGCAAACATGATAGGCACAGGGATATTTACCACACCAGGTCTGATCGCCAGTGAACTCCAGAATCCATATTCCGTGTTGCTTTGTTGGGTCATAGGGGGACTGTTCGCTTTGTGCGGAGCCTTTTCTTACGGAGAGCTGGGAGCTATTTTCCCCGAAGCTGGGGGTGAATACGTATACCTCAGGGAGCAATTCGGAAGATTAATGGGATTCTTGTCGGGATGGATATCTCTGCTAGTTGGATTTTCTGCGCCAATTGCAGCAGCCTCCATAGCATTTTCGGCTTATTTATTTCAAACTCTCGGGATTTCTGAGGGCCCGCTGTTAATATTCGCCCCCTATGGAATTCATTTAATGACCCTGTCATTTCCAATTGCGGTTTCAATTGCGGCTATCATTTTAGTTTCGGGGATACACTATCTCGGCGTGATTTTTGGGAGTAAGGTTCAGAATGCGCTAACAATTTTCAAACTATGCGTGATAACCATTTTTATCCTTTCAGCATTTTTTGTTGGACATGGATCAATGACGAATTTTTCAGGAGAGTGGCGCCTCGGAGATTTGTTTAACGGCAACTTTGCGGTATCTCTTATTTTTGTATCTTTTGCGTACAGCGGATGGAATGCCGCGGCCTATTTGGGTGGTGAGATAAAAAAGCCTGAAATTACCCTGCCGTTGGCGCTTGTAATGGGCACAATTATCGTGGTGACTCTGTACCTTCTACTAAACATTGTATTTATTTATTCTTTGCCACAACAGGCTCTAACCCAGGTCATTGAAGTTGGGTCCAAATCCGCGATAGCATTATTCGGTGAAAGTATCAGCACTTATTTTAGCGCTTGCATCTCGTTGGCTTTATTGTCGGTTTTAAGCGCAATGATCATGACCGGGCCTCGAGTATACTATGCAATGGCTCGTGACAACTTGTTTTTCAGGCTCTTCGGGAAAGTCGACTCCGCACATGGAACCCCCGCGCACTCCATTTTTCTTCAGGGCGGTATTGCTGTTGCTATGGTATTAACAGCGTCATTTGACAGGCTATTAATTTATATTGGTTTCACATTATCAATTTTCACTTCGTTAGCGGTAATTGGTCTGGTCCGCACCCGATTGAAGCTCCCATCAGTGAGCCCAGGTTACAGGACTTTCGGATATCCCGTGACCCCCATCCTTTTTATCTTGGGAAATTCGTGGATTATCTACTTCTCCATTGTGACCCGGCCGCTAGCTTCACTCTGGGGCTTTTTGACGATTGGTTTGGGGATATTGGTATTTCTCTTCTTTGAGTGCAAAAACAGGGGCCTGAAGACAGGCCCCCGGCAGAAATTTTCCCGTTAGAATTAGCAATTTCAGGTTCTTTAAGACCTGGGCTGGGGTTGTTTTTTGTGGATTTGTTTAACCCAGTCGGGAACAGTGGCGTTGGAGATACAATCATAGCCCGGTCTGTAGGGTTTGATATCGATTACAGGCGTTCCATCAAAGGCGTCTATGTCATCCACAAGGATGTTGCAGCCGTTTATGGATTTGATCTTGCAAATTGACAAACCAATAAGGTTTGGTCGAACCGGGGCATGAGTTGCGAAGACACCGGTAAGAGGATTTTCCTTGTTGCCACGAGGGTGGACCTGAAGTATTGCTCTTTTTTCCGGGGTGTCTTTTTTGTCGAACCAAAACATGACGTATATATGTGAGAAATCTCCTAGCCCCTTTAAAGCGTCTCGATACTTTGGCAATATCTCGAGTTTGACATTACCCGATTCTTTGACCACCTTTCCAATAGGCTGGATCGAGTAAACCTCACCAATGGCTTGCCAGGCTATCGTAGTCACCAGAAAGAACGTCAGAATCAAGCAATATAATGTTTTCATGCAATTATTCTCCTTCCGGAAATCAAGACGCTCGCTCCACTTAACATTTTTGTGCTTCGCCAAGGTTTGTCCCTAGCGAAAAGAGGAAACAAGGTTCCTCCAACATCCCCCGATCGTCAGACTTTACTTGTATGCCCCCTCGCTGACTTTTTGACGAATTACTTTTTTGTTCAACTTTCCAACGCTTGTTTTGGGGATTTCCTGAACAAGATAGAACCTATCAGGAATGGCCCATTTGGATATCACACCCTTGTCAGCAAATTTCTGCATGTGTGCCTTTAAAATATCTTCAGAAAAAGTGTGATCAGCAGCAAGCACAATAAGCGCAACGGGACGCTCGCCCCATTTTTCATCTGGAACACCTATTACGGCAACCTCCGAAACTGAAGGATGCTGGCTGATAATGCTCTCCAGTTCAAGCGATGAAATCCATTCTCCGCCGGTTTTTATAACGTCCTTAAACCTGTCAGTTATCTTGACATACCCCTCCGGATCTATATTTGCTACATCACCCGTGTGTAACCAGCCACCTTTCCACAATTCTTCCGATTTTTCGGGGGACTTGAAGTATCCCTGGGTCAACCATGGTGTTCGTACAACGATTTCTCCGGTGGTTACGCCATCATGAGGGACTTCGTTTCCTTGTGAGTCAATGATCCTGAGGTCAACAAGTGGAGTAGGCAGTCCTGTTTTCGTCAATATGTCTATTTTCTCCTCAAGTCTCCAATCCGCCATTTGAGGTTTCAAGTTGGCCGCTGTAAGCAACGGGCACGTTTCTGACATTCCGTAAGCCGCAATGATTTCGATCCCGAGATCCATGGCCGCCTTAGCAAGTCCTTTGGGCAGGGCGGATCCACCGATTACAACCTTCCAGTTGCTCAGATCTACCTGTTTCGCTATTGGGCTGGTTACAAGCATGTGGAGAATTGTAGGAACACAATGAGAGAAAGTAACCTTTTCGGAAAGTAACAGTTTTAACAGCATAGCTGGTTCGTACCTTCCCGGGTAGACCTGTTTACAGCCAAGGAGAGTGGCCAGGTAAGGTATGCCCCAGGCATGGACATGGAACATGGGTGTGATGGGCATGTAAACATCTGCGGATTGGAATCGTGCAAGAGAACTGAACCCGGAAAGCGCCATACCGATATCAAAAGTATGAAGCACAAGCTGGCGATGGCTATAATAGACACCTTTAGGGTCTCCGGTAGTTCCAGTGGTGTAGAAAAGGGTCGCCATGGTATTTTCATCAAAATCAGGAAAATCAAATTTGGGGGAGGCCTTTTCCAATAAGTCCTCATATTCACCAGTTAAGGACAAGGTTGTCTTGGGTCCCTCTTCACTGTCCTTTAACAGGATAATTTTTTTGACCGTTTTTAACTGTCCCGCTATGCTTTCAATTAGAGGAATAAATTCTTCATTAACCAACAGAACCGTGTCTTCAGCATGGTTGATTGTATAGAGTATCTGTTCCGGGGAAAGTCTAACGTTCACGGTGTGCAAAACCGAGCCCATCATCGGAACAGCAAAAAAGCATTCTAGATAACGATGTGAATCCCAGTCCATGACTCCAACAGTGTCGTCAAACCCTACTCCCAAACCGGTTAGGGCCGAGGCGAGGCGGTTTATTCGCTCATACAGGTCCCTATAGGTCATTCGAAGTTTGTCCCGGTAAACTATTTCCTGCCCAGGAGAGTAAAGAATCGGGGTAATCAGGATGTTTTTGATTAAAAGAGGATAGTCATACGCGCTAGGGGTCCGTTGAATCAACCTGGGTTTTTTATCCATATTGGAACTCCTTGAATCGTTGAAATACTTTCTCGCAAGCTCTTCCGAGAAGACTCAGTTTTATTGTGACCGGAAAAAAAAGGGAGCAGATAATACTAGAGCTGGTTTCAAAAATCACAGCCACCTCATAGTAATCAAGAAACAGGCAATGTGAAAGAATCCGGTATA
>JBMFSZ010000336.1:0-4214 GCA_049967315.1 Desulfomonilaceae bacterium | reverse complement strand
CTTCTTCTATTCGCCCCTCGCCAGTTGCAGAACCTGTGCCCATCAACGCGACACCTTTTTCCTGCATTATGGTTTTGACATCCGCAAAGTCCAGGTTGATCAAACCATTGATGGTAACAAGATCAGATATCCCCCTAACCCCTTGCATGAGCACGTCGTCTGCTCTTCTAAAAGCTTCCAGAAATGAAATATCTTTCTTGAGAGAAAGAAGACGCTGATTGGGAATAATGATTAATGTATCAACTTCTCTGCGAAGGGTCTCGATACCTTCTTCAGCCTGGCGCATTCGTCTTTTGCCCTCGAACAGGAATGGTTTGGTAACGACGGCTACAGTAAGGGCGCCTACCTCTTGTCTCGCAATACGTGAAATAATTGGCGCCGCCCCAGTGCCTGTTCCTCCTCCCAAACCAGTCGTTATGAACACCATGTCGGAGCCATCTAAAGAATCCCTGATATTTTCATAATCCTCGTTAGCCGCAATTCTACCTATCTCAGGGTCTGCTCCCGCGCCTAGACCCCTGGTCTGCTGTTTACCAATCTGAAGTTTTAGTGGGGCGAGGTTGTGCTGGAGGGCCTGAGCGTCTGTATTAGCCGCCAGGAACTCAACTCCACTTAAACCGGCGCGAATCATGTTATTAATAGCGTTTCCGCCACCGCCACCAACCCCAACAACCCTGATCAATGCGCTACGGTTAGATTCTATTTCAAAATCCAGCATAAGCCGGCGCCTCCTGTAATTAAGATCAACCAAGCCCTTCCAAAAACATCATCACCTTTTTAGCCTCTAGAATCCAGTCGCCTGTTTCTGACGCCGGCCTAGACTAAACTCCTTGCAAACTGCATGGCCGCAATTCGCATACCACGATGCGCGCTTTTTAGCCAGAAAATTAATTGGAACTAAAGTTAAAAAGCCTCTGCAAACCATTTCCTCATTCTTTCAAAAACCCGGTTAAAAACCTTTCCAGATTCATAAGTCGAACTCAAATCTGCGCATCCATGTCTGGCGCCCCAGAGAACCAGGCCTACTCCTGTAGCGTAAACAGGCGAATTCACAACATCTACCAAACCACTTACACCAGTAGGATATCCTAAACGCACAGGTATATCGAACAACTGCTCAGCCAGTTCCACAATTCCATGAATAGCTACACTACCTCCCGTTAGCACAAGGCCCGATGCTACCGAATTAAGTAAGTTGTATTTTTCCAACTCTCTCCTGGCTAAGCCTAACATTTCCTCCAGCCGGGGCTCCGTAATTTCAGCCAAAACGGACCTAGCCAAAACCCTTGGCTGACGCCCACCGACTCCCGGGACATGAATGGTTTCGTCACGATTCACAAGTGTGGCCAGAGCACAACCATAGCGTTTCTTGATTTTCTCAGCTTCACCTGTTGGCGTTCTGAGGCCAACAGCGATATCATTAGTGAGTTGATCCCCTCCGACAGGAATGACGGCTGTGTGTTGTATAGCTCCCTCAATAAAAACCGCTATATCTGTCGTTCCACCACCGATGTCCACCAGCGCCACGCCTAATTCTTTCTCGTCAGAAGATAATACGGCTTCAGCCGCTGCCATTTGTTGCAAGATCAGGTCACTCACGACGAGTCCGCTACGATGAGCGCATCTGATAATGTTCTGAGCTGCTGAAACAGCGCCTGTAATTATGTGTACCTTAGCTTCCAGGCGAACTCCGGCCATACCGACCGGCTCTTTTATTCCACCCTGATCATCCACCATGAACTCTTGGGGTAGAATGTGGATCACCTCTCTATCCAATGGTATCGCCACAGCTCGAGCCGCATCAATAACCCGTGAAACCTCTTGATACGTTACTTCACGGTTTTTTATGGCTATGACTCCGTGGGAGTTGATCCCCTTTATGTGTCCACCGGAAATCCCTGCAAATACGGATTCGCAGCGTCGTCCCGCCATTAGCTCAGCATCGTCGATAGCCTTTTTTATGCTTGAAACCGTGTGGTCTATATTGACCACAACACCTCGTCTCAAACCTCGAGAGGGAGAAGTTCCAACTCCTATTATGTCAATAACCCCATCGGCGTTTAACTCACCTATAATGGCGCATATTTTAGTTGTACCTACATCGAGACCACAAACAATGCTATCGTTTCTTGACATTTTTCTACCCCTGCGGAATGGGATCTTTGGAAGATCGAACGATGGCTCTGTCTTCAAAGTCCAGGTTTATTATCCGCGCGTTATGCCACTGACCGCTGGCGGTGAGAAATTTTTTAAGCCTTTCATATCTGGAGATCTTTGTCTCAAAATTAGAATGCCCAAATATGATGACTCGCCCAGAATTCATTTTGAGTGTAAGACCATCTTCCTGGCTAAGGTTAATTTCGCGAACATTCCTGATGTTCAATTGCGACTCAGGTCTGTCCATTAAGTCTGTCAACTTCAACGCCAACAGTAACGATTCCTGAGCCTGCTCAGACTTTTGCCTCAAATCTGCAGGCCGAAGGCCAGTAAAGAGCGGTAAATCAATCGGGTCACCGGGCGAGACCCTGGTAAAAATTTTTCCGCTTTCATCAACATAGTAAAGTCTGTCACTAGCCAAGATTGCTCTAGGGATTCTTTCATCTATTTCGATCACTAGTTGGCCGGGGAATCTGCGATAAACAGAATCTTCACGAATCCATGGATGTTGACGCAGTTTTGTAGTTATGGCTTCTAGATCGATATTTAAGAGATTTTCTCCCTTTTTAACATTGGAAAACGCGATTACTTCCTCTTTCGAAAGCCGATGATTACCAAAGACATCCACTTTGCTCAAATTGAAATAAGATGTTCTGGCAACAACTAGATAACCCATCAAACAAGCTAGCAACAAATCAAGGCAAATTCCCGCCAAAAACAATGTCTTAAGTACAACCTGGCTCCACGAAGTAATTCCAACAGCATGTTCCGAGGTTAAAACCGCTGACGTTGGAGAATTAATTTGAGCGCTGTTGTCAGACATTATTTTCTCCCGGGTTTACAATGCGGATTTCCGGCTTAAGGTTTATGCCCTCACGTTTGTAGGCTGCCTCAGTAATTCTGTCGATCAGTTCCATTATGTGGGAGGCTTTGGCCTTATCCCTGTTGATAATGAAATTTGCGTGGACAGGAGAAACTTCAGCTCCTCCGCACCTCATCCCTTTAAAACCGAGTCTTTCGATTAAAGCCCCTGCCGAAAGATCTTTGGCAGGATTCTTGAAAACGCAACCAGCGTTTGGGAACCCGCGCGGTTGGGTAGATCTCCGAACGCCTTTAAAAACTTCAAGTTTTTTATGTATGTGGTCTGGATCAGATTTTAAAAGTTTGAACCTGCTCTTGAGTATTATTGCACGGGGGGGCAGATTACAAAATCTGTAACCGTATTCAAATGAGCCTTTCCTAAGAAATATTCTCTCACCTTCCCTATTGACTAGTTCAATTTCTTCCACAAAATCACCTATTGAAACACCGTTTGCGCCAGCGTTACATGCTATAGAACCGCCTATAGATCCAGGAATCCCCCAAAGTGGTTCCATACCTGCTAAACCTGACCGGCAGGATCTTGCAACAATCCCGGGAAGAGAAGCTCCGCATTCAGCCACAATATGGGTATGCGATGAATAGTTTGTTTCGAAGCCAAGTTTTCGCATTTTTAAAGGGGAAATGATCAAGCCACGAAAACCTTCATCATGAAACAAGACATTGGTTCCATTTCCCAATACGAAATGAGGAATACCCGCGTTTCTTACCAATTTTAAGAGGCGTACAAAGGTTTCAGAGTCTTTCGGAAATCCGACTATATCAGCGGGACCGCCAATTCGATATGAGGTCAAATTCTTTAGAGGCAGATCTCTCATAAGATCTTCTCTGAGAATAGAACCAATGAGCTGAATTTGGGTTTCGCTAATTTTCAAGCAGAACGCCTTCCCTTTGTTGAAGTTCTTGCAAGATTGCCGGCCCGAGTTTTGTAACATCTCCGGCGCCTAATGTTATGAGCATGTCCCCGGGTAGCAGTTCTTGAGCAACGTCATGTGCAATAGTGGATTTGTCACCCAAAAAACGGACTTTCTTATGGCCTCTGGCCTTAATAGCATCGCAAAGTAGAGTCCCACTTACACCTTCGATTGGTTTTTCGCTGGCTGGATAAATGTCCATAATGTAAAGCAGGTCAGCGTCGTGGAACGCAGTCAAAAAATCTTCGAATAATGCCTTCGTCC
>JBMFSZ010000335.1:0-4216 GCA_049967315.1 Desulfomonilaceae bacterium | reverse complement strand
CGGTCCTTCATATCAGTCTCACAGCGTTAGCGAGGTTCATGGGGAGATAGGTGATGCAATAAACAAGCCACAAGTTATGAGATACGGATTAGGCCAGTGATTCAAACAAGTTGAGCTGATATTCCGTTTGGAATGATATATTCGTTTTGCGACACGCGCGTAATGATCGGTTGAGGAAGGTTACGTAAATGTAGGATCATGGGCCAAGTTAATAAACGTGGCCCATTACATGAGGATTAAGAGATGAATTTGTGCCGGGAATGCTGGCAATCAGTTCCAGTTACTTTAACTTTGGAAATGGACGCTGAACGAGGTCTGATCCACGACGCCTGACTTTTCTAAGTCTTTCGAGAGATTCCCTGGAGTTTTCCATCGACTCTGTGACATTACTTTTGCCACGCTTGGAATTGGCTAAAGCCAGGACCTGATTTATCAACGAATTAGCCTGTAGATTCTTCTTAATTTCTTTGCTGTTTTTGTTCAAAAGTTACTCTTTCATACCAACAAAATCGATTATTTAGTCAGAACTTCATTCATTAACAGATTTTTGTCAAGGCGAATCCTCGATAAAACGGAAAGGGGTTTATTTGAAATCTTACTCCTTGTAAGAACTGGGGCAACACCAATTAATTAAAATGACAAAGGAGGCCACAATGAAACTGAATGGAGCGCCGCTTATCCATGATGAAGCTTTCGCCGCTCTTCTTGAGGCGGGATATCAGGTTGTTGACACCGATTTCGATGATATGGCTTTCAAGAAATGGAGGCAACGGGCAATTGATTGCATGGCTGCTCTACTCGGCGCCGAACACCCATATGTCAGGTCATTTTCAGAATATGTAAGACGTCACGACTTTGGTAGTCTTTTTCTGGGGAAAGGCCTGGTTTACGCGACTGAACGAGATGTGTCGGGGAGAATATGGGTCAAAAATTCCGATCGCGCCTGATGCAATCTGAGCGAGAGGAACAAAAGTCGTGGTCGTTCAGGATTTGATGGATGCGCTAATTGAATCCGGCTGGCTTATTATTAAGAGAGGTTTTGACGAAACGTATTCTAGATCTTGGGCGTAAAACACCAGGTCCTGCCTGGACGCGGTATTAGGTCGAGACACTGGAAAGGAATGTAATAAAAATGAAGAATAATCCTCTGCTCAAAATAGGGCAATTTGGTCAGAGCATCTGGCTGGATTTCATCCGTAGGGACATGCTGGTCTCGGGGGAACTCAAACGACTCATTGAGCAGGATGGAATTAAAGGGATGACATCGAATCCCGCCATCTTCGAAAAAGCAATCACTCAGACCTCTGATTATGTAGCGGCCATTCGTGGTTTAGCCCTCGAGGACAAAAGCACGGAAGAGATTTATGAGGCTCTGGCCATCGAAGACATTGGGCTTGCCTCTCGATAAAGTCTCATCGGTGGCCAGCTTTTTCCTAAGCCGGATAGATGTGTTGGCTGATCCGGAGCTGGAAATGATAATGAAACAAGGGGGGCCGAGAGGCCTCACTGCGGCCTCGCTACGTGGTGAGGTTGCAATTGCGAGCGCAAAGATCGCATACCAGATTTATAAAAGTGTTTTTTCCAGTGATCGCTTTCAGATTCTGGCTCAAAAAGGAGCCAGGACCCAGCGTGTGCTTTGGGCCAGTACCAGCGCAAAAGATCCCTCTTATAGTGATGTTAAATATGTTGAACCTCTAATAGGACCTGAGACGATAAATACAGTTCCACTGGAAACGCTCAATGCGTACAGAGACCATGGGAATCCCGCTCCCCGTCTCGAACAGGATGTGGAAAGAGCGGAAAATGTTTTGAAAACCTTTGAGGAATTGGGTATCGACCTGAAGCGACTTACCCAGCAACTGGAAGATGAAGGAGTTGAGAAATTTGTTAAGCCTTTTGATAAACTGATGGATAACCTGAACAGGAAACGTAAGGATATCCTGTCGGAATCAGCGGCCTAGAAGGTCCCAACAGTTGGTTCCTGAAGAATACAACAATTTATTTTTCGTTTGAGCCTCGTGACTTTCGAACAGGAGTTTACAGTTATCCGAATTCAATTGAAATCTACAGAGCGAAATTGCCTTTTCGCCCAGTAAAAAAATTCTCTTCATCTCAAAGATTTTTTCAACATATGTCCCCATTTGACATGTATGACATTTAGACTGCGCCCAATCCCAACGAACCGCCCAACAGCGGACTGCAAATTGATGACGGAAAGGGGAGATTTATGATTGACGTTACAAGTCGAAATTGGTTATTTTGGTTAGTAAATACCCGTAATATTGTTAGAAGGGGGATTTCTTATGGCGTCGAGTTTTGTGTGTTGGTTCAATGCTATCAATTTATGCCCGTGTTTGAACCACGGGGGAGTAGACGCCGTAGAATTGCAACCCGCCTCTATTGATTGAGGGTTCGTTGGGGGTCTCAATGTTATTTGGAAAATACGATTTCAATTGTCTTTTTAACAGCGAAGCGGAACTACCACCTTACAAGGGATCCACTTTCCGGGGAGCCTTCGGAGTGGCTCTCAAAAAAGTCACTTGCGCCCTAAAACTCAGGGATTGCCCTGGTTGCCCTCTAGTTGGTCGTTGCGTTTATTTTCAGGTTTTCGAAAATACCACTGGGGATAACCACGGGTCAGTGGCTAGACCACACCCTTTTGTAATTGAACCACCAGAAACGACCAAAACCAGGTTCTCAAACGGCGATGAATTCAATTTCTCGATCCTGCTGTTCGGTTTTGCAAACAGCTATCTGCCATATTTTATTTACGCGTTTGAAGAAATGGGCAAAACCGGTCTCGGTAAAAGAATTGACGGCGCTCGCGCTGGCTATAAAGTGTACAGCGTCACATCGAACTCGAGCGTGGTTTATGAATCCTCCAACAGGTTAATCACAACCGGGATCGAAGTTGATATGCCTTTCAACAGTCAACTCGCACCTGACGATGATGAGTTTGAAATGACGATTCAACTTGATACCCCACTCAGGCTGAAGTTCCGGAATCAGTTCAACGCGCATTTGCCATTCCACGTTTTTGTCAGGGCCATGTTACGTCGGATCTCAAGTATAAACAATGAGTTTGGCGCTGGTGAGCCTCCATTGGATTATCCAGGCCTGGTAAGGCGCGCAACGGAAATTAAGACTACTGGTTCCTCGCTTGAATGGCTAGACTGGACGCGTTTTTCGAATCGGCAAAACGCCAGGATGCAGCTCGGGGGCCTCGTTGGCGACATCACCTACCATGGGAAACTGAGCGAATTTGTTCCGCTAATCAAATATTGCGAAGTTGTTCACATTGGCAAATCCACTACTTTCGGGTTGGGGAAGATAAAACTGACTACTGGTACATGAAAGCCACGCCGAGAGGTTGATTGGCATCATTCTGGAGCAGGAGGTCTCAGACTTGGAAAACCGGATTATGGATGAAAAGGAGGATCAATGAATGACACTACTTTAAAGGTGGCGATAGGAGGTTTCGACCACGATATTGGTAAACCGGCCGGAAAGGAAGACCTTGGTCTGGATGATGACTACATCATTCGGAATCAAGATATTTATCAGCCCAATTTTGATGGATGTTTTTCGCATGCCCATGGCCTTTATACTGCCGCGTTTATCGAAAAATTTGCTGATGTGCTGCCAAGGCAGTTCAATGAACCGGGATGGGGAGAAGGAGATTCCTTAATCAATCTTGCAGCGTGTCATCACAAACCCGAAACCCCAATGCAGTGGATTGTCACGGTAGCCGATCGACTTAGCGCAGGGTGGGACAGGGCAAATTTCGATAATACGCAGGACAAAAAGATCGACTTTCGGGATTATCAAAAAACCCGCTTGTTTACTCTTTTTGAAAAATTGGACCCTGATAGGCAACCAGATGGTTTGGTTAGCAAACCGCAGCACGCTTATGAACTTAAGCCGATTTCCCCCATTTCCATATTTCCAAAGAAACTGAAAGAAATCGGATCCATAAGTGTGGATCAGGCACGCAAGGAATATTCGGATCTGTTCCAACAATTTTGCTCACAATTAGGGAATTTAGCTCACCGGAAAGAAAACCTGGAACTTTGGTTTGAGCATTTTGACAGTCTATCTCTAATCTACTTTTCATCTGTGCCTTCCGCACGGGCCGGTGAGGTCGTGCCCGATGTATCGCTTTACGATCATTGCAGGACAGTAGCCGCTTTGTCGGGCGCTCTCTATCTCTATCATC
>JBMFSZ010000334.1:0-4226 GCA_049967315.1 Desulfomonilaceae bacterium | reverse complement strand
TAATCACAGATTCTTGGATATGTTTGTAAAACTTCCCAAGACTTACAGTTGCTTCGAACCACAAATTCGGAAAATTATTTCTGACAAGATAAGTCGCGGAAAATTCGAGATATCCGTTACCAGGTCTGGGGCTAAGGGCCGCCTTACCGAACTTTTGGTAGACTATGATTTGGCTGACCGCTATTACCAGTGCCTCGCAGAACTGAAAAACCGTTATAATCTGGGGGGGGACATAACGGTTTCGGACATGCTCACCCTGAAAGAAATAATATCTTCTTCAGAGATCGCTGACGGACTGGAACAGGAATTCAGTTTAGTTGAAGAAAGTGTCCGAGCCGCCTTGGATGCGTTGGATGAAATGAGAAAGGCCGAAGGCTCAGTCCTGTGGAAAGACATAGAAACACGTTTAATATCAATTTCCAAAACTATTGACGTCATCACTCCACTTGTGGATCAGGTTTCTTCAGAAGTTAGGGTTAGGCTGGAGAAAAAGGTCAGAGAAATGACAGGTGGGCTTGAGATAGATGATGACAGGATGCTCCAGGAATTGGCGTTGATAGCTGAGCGATCCGATGTGAGCGAAGAATTGATCAGACTAAAAAGCCACGTCGAACAGTTCCTCGCGTTCGGGATGGAAGGATCACCCTTGGGAAGAAAGCTGGACTTCCTTTTGCAGGAATTGCACCGGGAAGTTAACACATTGGGCTCCAAGTCAGCCTCAACTGAAATTTCCTCACACGTTGTTCATATTAAGACAGAAGTAGAGAAGATTCGTGAACAAACTCAAAACATTGAATAGGTGAAAATAATGGCTCGAGTTACTGTTGAAGATTGTTTGGACAAAGTAGAAAATAGATTCGCTCTAGTTGTTTTAGCGTCAAAGAGGACAAAAGAATTAAAACGGGGCGCTCCACTGACGATACGCAACAGAGATAACAGAGAAGTGGTAATGGCTCTCCGGGAGATTGCTGCAGGTAAAATTGGAGGATCCCAACCTGGCGCCCAATCTGTAAAACAGAAAAATGATATCAAGGTAGAAATAAAGAACGATTGAACAAACCTCATAGAGACAATTCCGAACGCGTTCTTATTTACGGTTCTCATCCGGTAATTGAAACGATAAAAGCGGACCGTAGGAAGGTTTACGAGATTTTTCTGGTCAAGGGGTCTGATGCGGAGAAGCGTTTAAACCGTGAGTTTGGGGAAATCAATTTAAATATACGGTACGTGTCGGGAGCACAACTTGATTCATTGACTCGAGATGTCAAGAATCAGGGGATAGCGGCGCGTGTGGGTGTTTTCCCATACCATGATTTTGATTCTGAAATCTTAAGACTTAAAAACAAGGAGAGATTCCTCGTCTTAATGCTGGATCAAATTCAAGACCCCAACAATCTCGGTAACATATTGAGGAGCGCATGTTGTTTTGGGGTTGAGTTTGTTGTCCTTTTAAAAGATAGGGCAGCGGCTGTAACACCTGCAGTAGAGAAGGCATCTGCGGGTTCCTCAGCGCATGTCAGGATTTGTCGAGTTACGAACCTTAACCGAGGTATGGAAACGCTAAAGGACGGCGGTTGCTGGATATTTGGGGCAGACTCCAACATGGGTACAAATTATTTTGATGCAGACCTTTCAGGGAAAACAGTGTTGGTAATGGGCGCTGAAGGCTCGGGTTTACGTCGGCTGGTTAAGGAAAACTGTGACATCATCATCACGGTCCCTATGGCAGGTCCCATCGGGTCACTAAATGTCTCAAACGCTACGTCTGTAGTATTGGCTGAAGCCTACCGACAATCGTTTTTGCAACAAAACAGATCTTGAGCCCGGTTGATTTCGTACGCCAAATTACCCATGGAGTTTGACAAGGGAATGACATGAAGCTGATCGTGAAACCGCCTCCCGCCAATCCATTGTTTGAACAAAATCAGCAAATCGCAATGACGATGGAACAGGATGGCCGCCTGGAGGTCTTTTATAAAGAAGGCATGGCGTCTCCGGACCGACATTTTCTTGTGAGCCTTGCCCAGATGGCTCTCTTTGCGATTGAGGAGAATGATATTCAGTTTGTAAGCCATTTGGAAGAGGCTGAAATTGAAATTCACAAAGAGGCAGACGTGACCAAGTTGAGCGCTAGGTTAGTGATCGTCCAGTCGTGCGAAGGCAAATTTGCTGCGCTGACCGTGGGAGATCCGGCAGCTTCCAGAAAACTGGCAAGACAGGTGGTCAGAAGCCTTACGGGAAGAATAAGATTGGACATTCCTTAGGGTTTATTTAGAGCAACCTAGGTAGGTTTGACGTAATGCATTTTAGAATTTGAGGTTTTTATGAATTTAAAACGAGCGGTAACAGTCGTTGGATTTCTCTTACTAATGAGCGCATACAACGTGTTTGCCGCCAATATAACCGGCAGATGGGAAGCTTCGTTAATGGGCCATCACGTCAAGGCCATTGCTGAACAGAAGGGCAAAAAACTTTCAGGTGTAGCGTACCTCTATGATCCCCTTGGTCACAAATCTACATGGCACTTCAACGGTACTGTGAATGGGAACGATGTTAAGGCAGCGCATTATACGGGCCACAAATTTGTAGGGAAGATACTTGGTAACGGGGTGGTGTCAGGGACTCTAGAGACCAACAACGGTTTCCGAATACCTCTTGATATTCACAGTGTAAAATAGGATTGAGGTATTGACGAGAAGTGTGATGTGGAAGAAGAGGGCGCAAGAAATAAGAACTATATGGTTTCTGTTTGCTATGATTCCTCTGGTTATTCTGAGCGCTTTACTATGTACGCTAGTTCTTCTAATTGTCTCACCATTAACGGCTTATGCGTTTGTAACGAAAAAGCACCTAAAGCCCCCCGGTTCCAAGTCAATTAAACGTCGAGATTGTTGATTGATCGGCGCTGGATTTTATTCGGCGGCCCTGTTCTGGTTTGATTCCAGTTTCGATGTTCGAGACCGGTTATCTCCGTGATCACCGGAACTAATGGAAGTTAGTGTTTCATCAGGTTTTATCCTGAACAAATTTGTGACAGGATTTGAATCTGTCAAGGATGCAATCTTCCGAATTTGTTCATTCATTCTTCTGATTTTTGGATCGTCTTGGGCCAAGAGTGACCACGAATCGAAAATAGTTTTTTCGATATTCCCATTTTTGAAAAGCATGGTAATGGACTCGATAGTCCCCTGATCCGAGAATTTGACCTTAACGTTCTTGATCGCTTCAAATTCACTTACGTCACCGGGTTCAATTTCCATTACAGTCGAGTCTTTGTGTTTCTGTTGGGTCATGTTGGCAAACCTTGATGTTTCCCCGTTGGTGAGGCTGTTTACGAGCAACATCATTGGGTCGGAAAACCCTGATGCGCCTCTGTCGCCATTAGTGTTATAAAGTTCCAGGTCTCGTTTATCATGAATAATTGCCAGAAATTTCCCGTCAGAAACTATTTGAAGGTCGACGTCACCAGTCAAGGTCAATTGAAAGCGATTGGGTTTCTGAAAAACCAGCCTGCCATCTATACGGGGCTCGTGATTGAAAAGACTGGATTTTATGATTTTGTGAAAATCGGCTTCGAATTGTCCAACAAGGTATGCTTTTTTTTCGGTAACCTTTAAAAGCGAATTTATATCCGATTCAGAGACAATGTTGTTCGTAGAGGCGCAGCAACTTAAAAGAAGGCAGAGCCCCAAGGGTAATACGCGGTATATTAATGCGAGATTTAGTTTTTTTGAAATAAATATCGAGATTATATTATGAATTTGTCTTTGAAACATTTGTTTGCCAACCCTAAAATCATCTCGGAAAACTTTAATAACATTTCTTCAATTTAACAATTATTGTAGGGGATGAAAAGAAAGATATCATTTTTTGAGACGTGAACAACGGCAGCCAAAGGCTCAACGAGATCCTATAATTCTTGAAAAGGTGCCCCTGATACCTTCTCCAACAGACATGATATCCTGACCAAATTGTTGGAAAACACCGTAGGGTTGACTCTGTACGGGAGGCTGGGCATTCGGTGTCTGATTTGCATTGGCTCGAACTTGTTGAGAATTGCCAAAAGAATCCAGAATTGACACTCCAATCAGGTTACGATTCGGTAGGGGTTGGGCGGCAGGCAAATCCGAGGGATTTCCAGCAGGATATTGTGAATATGGCTGAGGAGTTCCACTTCCAACGCCAGGGACGGTCGCAAGTACCCGACCAGAAGAATCGGGTAGAGG
>JBMFSZ010000333.1:0-4230 GCA_049967315.1 Desulfomonilaceae bacterium | reverse complement strand
GAAATCGAACACGTGAAAGTATCTGTACAGATTCTGGTAAAAGCCTTATGCCTAACGGTGGCGCTATATGCCCTGTTCGCATGTAACGCCGGACCTGAGAAACCGGACCGAAAAGCCCAGCCTGAGCCAAAAAGGAAATTTAAAATTGCTACATTGGTAAAAGTGGATGGCATCCCATGGTTTGCTAGGATGAGGGTAGGAGTAGACAAATTTGCATGGGATACAGGGCAGGAAAGTTTTTCGGTTGGTCCGGCTAGAGCTGATGGCGCATTGCAGGGTCAAATGGTCGATGAATTAGTCAAACAGGGTGTCAACGCAATATGCATAGTACCTTTCTCAACTTCTGCTGTCGAAGCTCCGCTCAAAAGGGCCAGGGACAAAGGTATTATCGTTGTTGCTCAGGAGGGCGGCAACCTCCAAAATGCGGACGCCATAATTGAGCCATTCGAGGGCCATGCGTGGGGTAGACATCTTATGGATGAATTAGCGGCAAGCATGAGAGGACAGGGTGACTATGCCATCATTTTGGGCAGTTATCACAGTCAGTCTCACATGGGATGGCGCAATGCCGCTGTCTCGCGCCAGCTCGAGAAATATCCCGAGATGCGGCTGGTGACAGAGGCGCTGGAAGATCATGACAATGCAGCTCGTTCCTATGCCCAAGCCAAGGAACTGCTGACCAAGTTTCCGTACTTGAAAGGAATACTCGGGCTGACAATGGTCTCATGCCCTTCTTCCGCATTGGCTGTAGAGACCATGGGCTTGTTGAACAAGGTCAGCGTAGTCGGGGTGTCTCTGGTTTCCGCCTGTAAATCCTATCTCGAATCAGGTTCTATTAAGGAGATCAGCTTTTGGGATCCAGCTGAAGCGGGGTACGCAATGAATGAAGCGGCTCTCAAATTGCTTCAGGGGCAGAAAATCGTTGCAGGCACTGACCTCAAGGCAAAAGGATACCGCAATCTAAGGCAGGACAGGGCTAAATCTAACCTCTTTTACGGCCAGGGATGGATTGATGTAACAAAAAAGAATATGGCTGACTACCCGTACTGAGATAGCCTTTTAGCAGATCAAGCTCAACTAACTTCAAGTATACAGGTGAATGAATCTTAATAACATCAAACTGACGGTGGTCCTCGGCTTTGTGCTTATGGTGGCTTTGATAATAATCACGGCAGGGATGGGATACTTCGCACTAAATGAGGCAATCGACGACGCAACGCACTACGGTGCTCTGACACGGGACACTAGTGTCGCTTATGACATAGGTTCGAGCATGCTTCTGCTCGATCAGGCCGTGGACAGTTATTTGGCACATCGTGATATTCAGTCTGTCTGGGAGATCGATTATCGTCTAGCTTTGACAAGACGAAAGGCTCAGATGGCGCAGAACTCGAACACTACACCTCAAATCAGGGACATTCTTTTACGGGTTGATGACATACTCCATAGATTTACCGTCAATTTCAAAAGGTTAAGAAATCTGGACTCGAAACTTTTAAGGCTTGAACAAACAGATCCCAAAAATGCTAAACAGATTGAAGCGTTGCAAAAGCAAAGACAGGATCTTCAAAACTTTTTCCAAATAGCCGCCATTAAAGTGTCGAATAACGTCGAAAGCGTCCGGGAAGCCATAAAGATTCAGCAGGAATCGATAGATTCGAGAATTCAAAATTCATTTAAAAAAACCATGATAATTGCTATCTCTACCGTTTCCTTTGCAGTTGTGATAGCATTGGTGATAGCCCCATTCTTTGTCCGCCTGATTACTCGACCCGTGGATGCTCTGGAACAAATTGTTAGGCGCAGCCCGTCGATAGCCTTCCGATTCAGGGCGGCTCCAGGTTGGCCAATCGAGTATGTATCTGAAAATGTTATAGAGTTAGGTTACAAAGCAGAAGATTTTTATCTTGGTCGGGTTAAGCTGGTCGATGTACTTCATCCTGATGACAGGGAAATGGTTGCCAACAAATTACGGGAAATTGCCAAGTCGAGTAATACAGAAAATAACTTCAACCAGGAATATCGTATAATAACTGGCTCTGGCTCCCTGTGCTGGCTTGATGAACGAATGTGGGTTGTAAGAAATGATAAGGGAGATATTACTCATTACGAAGGTGTCGTCATTGACATCACCAAGAGGAAACTGGCCGAGGAAAAACTTGAAAGAGAGCGAGCTCAAAGAGTCTATGTGCTCGAGACTTTCGGGGCTTATTTAAGTGATGAAATAGTAGCAGAGATACTTGAGTCTCCAGGTGGGATTAATCTCGGAGGAGAAATTCGTGAAATTAGTATTCTTGTATCTGACCTCCGGGGGTTTACCCGAATTACTGAATCTATGGATTCGAGGAAGGTCCTTGAGATTATCAATCGTTACCTGGAAGTCATGACCGATATAATACTCAGGCATAGTGGCACAATTGACGAATTTACCGGCGACGGGATACTGGTTTTTTTTGGAGCGCCCCGCAAATTTTCTGATCATTCACGCCGTGCGGTCCTGTGCGCGATTGAAATGCAGAGAGCAATGAAACCACTAAATGAAGAAAACGTTAAGATTGGCTTACCAGAGCTCAGTATGGGTATAGGAATTAACTCCGGTGAACTCGTGGTCGGGAACATCGGTTCAAACCGGCGAAAGAAGTACGGAGCCGTCGGAAGTCCCATTAATGTGGCGTTCCGGGTGCAGAGTCAGACAAGAGGCGGGGACATCTTAGCAACTTCGTCAGTTCACGAGCGAGTAGGGAATGAGGTGATCATGGACTCTGTAGGGGAGACTCAACTGAAAGGGATTGATGGGCTCGTCAGACTGTATAAGGTAATCGGGGTCCAAGCTGAGTCGGCCTGAACGTTGCCTGATGCCTGGTTAATTAGATTTTGTGTCTTTCAAAAGAGCGAGTTCCTATTTTGCTCGATGAGCGGACAGAAGCCGCTCACCGCAGAGGTACTAAATACGTAGTTTTTTATATCCAGCGGAGGTATGGGGAAGGCACGATGCTTTTCAAATCGTGGTTCAGTGTCAGTGCTGCATGCTGAGGCCAGTACGGATCCTTGAGCATCTGCCGCGCAAGAAGCACGATATCCGCTTTGCCTTCGGCGATGATTTTGTTTGCCTGGTTGGGGTCGGTTATCATTCCGACTGCGGCTGTCGCAATCTCTGCCTGCTTTCGGACTGCTTCAGAAAAGTGAACCTGCCACCCTGGGCCAAAGGGGTATTTTTTGTGATCCGGGCTCCCGAAACCAGAACTGCAATCAATCAGGTCAGCTCCAGCTTTCTTAAGTTTTTTTGCCAGCTCTACAGTTTCATCGATAGTCCAGCCTCCTTCGACCCAATCCGAGCACGAAAGGCGAACAGCTATTGGTAGGTTTTCGGGCCAAACCGCCTTAATACGTTCGAACGTCTCAAGCGTAAATCTAATCCTGTTCTCAAAACTCCCTCCGTATTCGTCGGTTCTCTTATTTGAAAGTGGAGAATAGAAGCTGTGGCAGAGATATCCGTGAGCAGCGTGAAGTTCCAACCATTGGTATCCGGCTTCCAGAGCCCGTCTTGTCGCTGCGACAAAAGCCTCCTGAACATCCTTGATATCCTGATGATCCATTTCCTTTGGGATACGCCAAAGCTTTTCCCCAAAAGCAAGAGGGCTAGGCGCAATTGTTTCCCAACCCCCTTCCTCATCTTTAAGTGAATGATCCCCTTCCCATGGACGAGAGGCGCTCCCTTTTCGACCTGCATGAGCCAACTGGATTCCAGGTACGGCCCCGTACTTCTTAACAAAATCCGTAATTCTCAACAGAGGCTCAACATGTTTATCTGCCCATAGACCGGCGTCCCTCAACGAGATACGGCCTCGCGGCTCTACAGCGGTTGCTTCAGCTATTATCAAGGCAGCTCCACCGATGGCCCTGGAGCCCAAGTGCACCAAGTGCCAGTCACTGGCTACCCCATCGTGGGAAACATATTGGCACATAGGAGAGACGCCTATCCTATTACGAAGTATCACTGACTTAATGGAAAATTTGTCAAAAAGATTTGCCATTTTGATCTCCAGTTTAAGGTATTAGAACAGTTTTGCCATGAGCGGTCGAGGTCATTAACGAATTATGAGCAAATGGAGCCTGGTCTAGTGCAAACTTTTTCCCTATTTGAGGTCGGATCGTCCCATTTTCCAGTCCTGCGCCCAGAGCGGAATGAATACTAGCTAGCTCTCGATCAGGCGTGTTGAAAAGTAGCGC
>JBMFSZ010000332.1:0-4237 GCA_049967315.1 Desulfomonilaceae bacterium | reverse complement strand
GGTCTAGCCGTTGTTCTGTGGCTTTCGATCAATTGCACAGTTCAGTGCGTTACTCCACAATCTCTGCAAAAATATCTGATCCGTGGGTCCCGGTTATCACGACGTCCCTGATTTCGCCTACTTGGGCATGGCCTGATGTAATATAAAGTTTGCCATCTATCTCGGGAGCTTGATCCCACAGCCTTCCCTGCAATAATAATTCGGTTTCCTCCGAGAATCCTTCAATGATGGCAGGTTCTTTAGTCCCAATTCTCCTTTTATTTTTTTTCTTTATGAACATGGAATGAATCGATTGCAAAGCTCGGGCTCTCGCGTTTTTGATCTTCCTGGGTATCGGGTCTCCCAGTTCCTCCGCCGGTGTCCCCTCTTCTTTAAAATAGGAAAATACACCGACATGATCCAACTCAAATTCTGAGATAAATTTTTTTAATTCTTCGAAATCGGTTTCAGTCTCAGTAGGAAAACCAGTCATGACAGTGGTGCGTATAACGATACCCGGAATCTTTTTGCGGATTGATTCAATAAGTTTTCTGATTTGCGCGCCTCGCCATGGACGGCGCATGGAAACCAGGACGTTGTCGGCTATGTGCTGGATTGGAACATCCAGATAAGGGAGTATCTTTTTAGAATTACTAATAATGTCTAACAGCTCATCGCTTACGCCACTAGGGTAAAGATACATAAGTCTTATCCAGTCAACCCCTGAAATTTCCCCAAGTTTTTCCAGTAACTGGATTAACCCCTTTTTTAAGCCAATGTCGCGGCCGTATGAAGTTAAATCCTGCGCAACGAGAACAATTTCTCTCACACCAACCTGCGTGAAATGTTCTACTTCCTGGAAAATGTTCTCAATCGATTCACTCTTGAGTTTGCCCCTGATAAGGGGTATCGCGCAAAATTTGCAATGATGGTCACATCCGTCCGAAATCCTGACATAGGCGTATCCTGGTGTGGATAATGCTCTTTTGAATTCGTATGGCTTCCTTATTAATGTCTGCTCAGGGATACGATCCCTGCCACGCGCAACTGATTCTGACAACCGTGTTTCAAAATTACCGCGATCTTTTGTCATGAGCGACTCAATAATCGCTGCAACCGGTTCGATTTCATGGGGTTTTACAAAAAGATCAACTTCTGGAAGTGAATCAGCGAGATCCTTACCATACCTCGATGGTAAACAGCCGGCTACTATCAGAAAGGCGTCCGGATTTATCGAAGCGCCATCCAGTATTGCCGATATGGATTCTTCTACTGCTGGTTGAATGAACGCACAGGTGTTTATAATTATGACCCTGGCCTCTTCCTGATTCTGAGTGTGCTCGAACCCCGCCGAAATCATGGCGTGAAGGATTTTTTCGCTATCCACACGATTCTTTGGGCAGCCAAGGCTTACCAGATTGAAATATCCAGGATTTTTCACAAATATTGAACTTCCTGTGGCCTATTTGCGGGACGATTCCTTCAGGCCCGGCCTAATTTCGAACGTACTGTCGGGGATTGATTTGAGGAAAGTTATGTTGAATAAATCAAAGCGGTTATAATTTCCAAGGGCGTCATAAATTATGGCTCTGTCGATTGTGAACCGCTTTTTATCTACTCCCAGGACTATTTTGAATCCTGTCTGTGCGTTAGATGTGTTGGTTAGTTCCAGGAAAATCATGGTGTCTGTCGGTTCGGTTTGTCTACTGGACAATTCAATTGTGAAATTCTTGTCAAGCTCCGCAATATTGGTGAAGAAACCAAAGAAATTCTCGATATTTATTTCAGGAGGAACCTCTCCATTAACCTGTGATCCGTCATCATAAAAATAGACAGTGTAATTTCGACCCTTCAGGACAACCTTTTGACGTTCTGGACTTACAACGTCAAGGGCAATGTCGAGAGGCTTTCTCACGTACATTCGTCCCTGAAATCTGTCCCTCATGTCCATTGCAACGTTAACTGTTAACTGATCGAATGAAGCTGTAAAACAACAACCCGGATTGTAAACATTCTGAATCTTACGTACAATATTCTTAACATCCAGGGCTTCGCCAATTACTGGCCGCGAAATGTTTAGGGCTAGTCCGAGACCGAAGAAGAGAATTAAGCTCCATTTTTTCAAATCGAAAGTCTTCCTGTGTTCAATGAATCTAATACATGATCCCTGATGAATTCTACATCATA
Organism: Desulfomonilaceae bacterium; assembly: GCA_049967315.1. Lineage (GTDB taxonomy): Bacteria > Desulfobacterota > Desulfomonilia > Desulfomonilales > Desulfomonilaceae > CAJBEZ01. The sequence goes on along the minus strand of JBMFSZ010000332.1, from coordinate 2,071 downwards.
ACGATTTTCCGGGATAGGAACGTTCCTGGCCCTCAACTCTTCAACCAAAAGCCCAAGAGAAGGCAAGAAATTTCTTAATTCCGGATCTGAGCGCAGCCTGGAACAGACTTCGCTCACAGAGCCAAAGCATGCCACTTCCCCCTGATTGATTACCATTAACAAGTCCAATACCGGTAGAAAACAGTCCATGTCATGTGAGACTATTATTACCGTGCGGTCTCCCGAGCCTTTAAAGGCCTTAATCAAATCGTTCAGCATTGATAGCGACGGCGGGTCCACGTCGGAAGCGGGCTCGTCGAGGATAAGGATTGACGGGTCATTGACCAGCGCGCCAGCTATAGCTACGCGTCGTTTCTCTCCAGAGGAAAGATCAAAAGGACTCCTGTCCCGAATTTGATTGATGTCCAGTCCCACTAGCTCACACGCCCTCATAACATCGACAAGGACATCCGCTTCAGGATGTCCATCGCCATTGATTAAGGGAAAAGCTATATCCTTAAAAACAGTTTCTTCAAATAGCTGCTTTTCAGGGTGTTGGAATACCAGCGCAACTTTCTTGCGGAGGCTGGGACCAAACTTCTGTATGCTCACTCCATCCAGAAAGATGTCACCTGAGTCAGGTCGGATCAGGCCATTGAGCGTCCTGACCAAAGTTGTTTTTCCAGATCCGACTGGTCCCAGAATCCCAAGAACTTTCCCGGATGGAACACAAAAATTTACGTCCCGCAAGACATGGCGCTCAAAAGACGTCTTACGGTTATAAAAACAACTCAGATTCTCAACCCTGACTTCCAAATTATATGACTGGTTCCTCTCTTCGAATCCTACTGATATGACGGGTCATGGATCATTCTTTAACCCGCCACGTTGAACCTTTTGGACCATCCTCGATGATAATGCCAAGTTCGAGCAATTGGTTCCTTATTTGATCTGCAAGTTTGAAATTTTTATCCTTTCTTGCCTGTCCACGCTCCTGCAGTAGCCGTTCTATTTCCTGTTCGGAAATTCCGAGGCTTTGAGCGCCTGATCGGCGAGCCGTCTCTAGGAAACTTGAAGCGTCTTCATTTAAAAGACCTAAAACATCGCGAGCCCAGACCGACAATTTGGACCTTGCTGTTGTCAACAGATCAGGACGAGGGATCTGATCTCGGTTCTTGTTGGATTCAGTCTGCGTCCTGTTAATAGTTCTGGCCGCTTCAAACAGCAATGCCAGGCAGCGAGGCGTGTTAAAATCATCGTCCATTGATTCCTGAAACTTGCTATCCAGGTCTGAGAGTTCTTCAGGCAAGTTATCAAATAGACCATCCATGCCAATGAGTTCATCTAGAGCGAGAAACGCAGAATAAAGCCGTTCCAGACCTACTGAGGCTTCCCTGATTGAATTGTCATTGAAATCGAGAGGGCTTCGATAGTGACTGGAAAGCAAAAACAACCTTAAGGCTTCCGGGTGTACTTCTTTTAGAATGTCTCTGATGTTAAGCACGTTGCCAAGGGATTTAGACATCTTTTCCGAGTGTATATTAACAAACCCATTGTGAATCCAGTACTTGACGAACGTCTGCCCTGTCGCCGCCTCGGATTGCGCTATTTCATTTTCGTGATGAGGAAAAGTCAAATCAGCTCCGCCGCCGTGTATATCGAAGCTGGCCCCAAGGTACCTCATGCTCATTGCAGAACATTCTATGTGCCATCCAGGTCTACCAGGTCCCCAGGGACTATTCCAGAAAGGTTCCCCCTTTTTTGCCGCTTTCCACAAAGCAAAATCCAGGGGGTCCTTTTTCTTCTCGTCAACGTCAACTCTGGCTCCAGAAACAAGGTCCTCCGTTTTCTTGCCAGACAGCTTTCCGTACGAAGGGAACCCTGAAACTGAAAACATGACATCGCCATCTACTTCGTAAGCGTGACCTTGTTCAACCAATGCGCCAACGAGAGATATGATGTCCTGAATATGCTCGGTGGCCTTCGGTTCGATATTTGGGCGTTTTACGCCGAGAGCATCCATATCCGTGTGAAATTCCTGTATATACCGTTCGGCAAGTTGTTTCCAGTCCTCTCCCAGTTGATTGGCTCT
>JBMFSZ010000331.1:0-4276 GCA_049967315.1 Desulfomonilaceae bacterium | reverse complement strand
GTGTCGGAATCAATCTCTTCGATGAGTACGTCGAGAAAATCGCGTAAACCATAACGCGTCTGCGCGCTTATTACATATATGGGTTCAACGCCAAGTTGAAAAAAATCTGTGTAATTTGCTTCAAGTTTCTCTGAGTCAATTTTATTTACAACATAGAAGATCTTTTTGGATGTTTTCTGTAGTGTTCTTACAATTTCCTTATCCGAAGGGGTCAGGCCTGCCTGTCCATCACCCATGAACACGATTATATCTGCCTGTTCAATGGCCACCATTGTCTGGGACCTCATTTGAACGAGGATATCATCGTCGGTTTTCGGTTCGAATCCTCCGGTATCGACTACTACAAAAGATTTTTCATCAATTGTGACGTCGGCGTAATTTCTGTCACGGGTCAACCCTGGGGTATCGTCGACAATGGCCTTTCTTGACCCGGCCAGTCGATTGAAAAGAGTAGATTTGCCCACATTTGGACGCCCCACCAGAGCCACTATCTTTTTTCGTTTTTTTACCATAATCACTTTATACCACAGTATAGGGAAGTTAATGTAGTGGTTCGGATAAAACTGTTCGGATTGTTTTGTTGAAAAAATGTTCTAAGAATAATATAATTAAATGTTATGAATTTGCCCGACAGGCACATGCAAAATTTCTGTCCATATAAATCAACATTGAACCTTGGTCCATGGTTCTCTACCGCGCCAATTGACCCTGTTGTTTGTAACTGAAGAGAACTTGATGAAAGCGAATATTGTTAATGACTAAACGTTTTTTTGGGACCGATGGTGTTCGTGGTGTGGCAAACAAAGAGCCCATTACAGCAGAAACAGTCTTGAAGTTGGGCAAGGCTCTCGCCAAAGTCGTAAATAAAAATAATAGCCCAAACAAAAAAAGAATACTTATTGGAAAAGATACTCGTATTTCGGGGAACATGCTTGAGATGGCCCTGGCGGCTGGAATTTGTTCGATGGGCATGGATGTTATCCTTGCGGGAAAAATCCCTACGCCCGCTATAGCCTTTCTCACGACTGACATGATGTGTGACGCTGGCGCAGTGATCTCGGCATCTCACAATCCCTTTGAAGACAATGGGATCAAATTTTTTAGTGATAATGGTCTCAAGTTTGATGACGCAGAGGAACTGGCCATAGAAGAACTTCTTTCTTCTGAGGCGCCGATTGACGCCAATTACGACTATGCAATTTTGGGACAGGCGCTCAAACTAGAAGACGCGTTGGGCCGCTATTTAGTCTTTCTGAAAAATAGTCTCGGCCGTGGAACAAACCTTAAGGGCTTAAAAATAGTTATTGATTGCGCTAACGGAGCGGGCTATCAAGCGGCTCCCAGGGTATTCCAGGAATTAGGGGCGGAGGTCGTTTGCCTTTCGAGTTCGCCCGATGGGAGGAATATCAACCTTGACTGTGGTTCTTTGCATCCTGGAAGGATGGCTGCGGAACTTCTAAAGAATCAGGCCCATCTTGGAGTAGCGCTCGATGGTGATGGTGATAGGGCAATATTTGCCGATGAAAAGGGTAATGTGGTTGATGGTGACCATATCATGGGCATGGTTGCGGCGGATTTGCATGAGAATGGTTTACTCAAGAGGAATACATTGGTCGCAACCGTGATGAGTAACGTTGGTCTTGAAATCTCCATGAAAGAACGAGGCATACGAATGGTCCGGACTCCAGTGGGTGACCGGAATGTCGTTGAAAAGATGTTGAGTGATGGATACAATTTTGGCGGAGAGCAATCGGGGCATCTTGTATTTTTCGATCATTCCACTACAGGGGATGGTATCCTTTCTGCCCTGCAGGTCTGCTCGATAATGAAACGTCGATCGGCGACTCTTTCTGAGCTAACCGGATGGATAAAAAAATTTCCACAAGTGTTAAACAATCTTCCAATCAAATGCCGTAAAAATTTTGAAGATATACCAGAAGTAAGTGAAGTAATCCGCGATAGCCAGGAACGTTTGGGGCAATTGGGTCGGATACTTGTCCGGTATTCCGGAACTCAGTCTCTGTGCCGCGTGATGGTCGAAGGTGAGGATCAGAAGCTCGTTGAAAAAATAGTGGCTGAAGTTTCGGAAGCGATTGTCAGGAACATGTGACATGACAAAATCAACCTTGGACATAGCCCGGGAGGCCTTGGATATCGAAATCGACGGGATAAAGTCTGTAAGCCAGAGACTTGATGAAAAATTTGAACTGGTTGTAGACCTCCTATACACGCTGAGAGGAAGAATTATAGTCACGGGAGTAGGGAAATCTGGAATAATTGGACGAAAAATAGCGGCCACCTTTACCAGCACAGGCTCACCGGCAATATTTGTTCATCCGGTGGAAGGACTGCATGGAGATGTTGGAATAGTAGGGCGTGATGACGCCCTGATTGCTATATCAAATAGTGGGGAAACTACTGAAATAACCTCATTGGCTGCGACTATAAGGAAATGGGGTACGAGGATAGTGGCCATCACAGGTAATCCTTCATCTACTCTTTCCAGAATGGCTGAGATAACCCTGGATTGCAGAGTAGAGCGGGAAGCGTGTCCTTTAAATATGGCTCCTACAGCTTCAACCACTGCTACGTTAGCGTTGGGTGACGCTCTGGCAGTGGCGCTCATGGTAAGGCGAGGTTTTAATAGGGAAGATTTTTTAAGGAGTCATCCAGCGGGTACATTGGGAGAGCGCTTGAATTTGAAAGTCAAGGATATGACACTAGATAGCTTTTCAGTGCCTCGGATTCCTCCGACAGCGAGAATAGCGGAAATCGTCAACTCCATAAATGAGAAAAATCTGGGATTGACGATGGTCACATCGGGTAACGAATTGGTTGGTATAATTACCGACGGTGATCTAAGAAGGGCTCTGGCCAATGGAACAAATTTGTTTGAAAAAGAAGCCAGACACCTGATGACCAAAAATCCGTTAAGCATAAAATCGAACAGGACTGCCGCTGAAGCTTTGGAGATAATGGAGAGCAAGTTGATCACGGCCCTGGCTGTTACAGATAACTCTGGAAACTGGTTGGGAATAATTCATTTGCACGATTTGCTTGGTAAAGGACAGGTTCGTTTTTGGCCTGACTCGGATTCCGAATGATCCAGATTAAAATTGTTTGGTTAAGTTTATTACATCACCGGTTTTTTTTGATCCGGCCGATGTTAAAAAGAGCCGGTTTGTCCCGAAATTTATAATAATTGGGGCAAGTTGACGGAGGACGTTATGAAATTCGAAAAGGAAGACCTCGAATATTTTAGGGGTATTCTTCAGCGGCAACTAGATGAATTGGTACGCGGGGCCGGACGCACGGTGGACGAAATGACAGAAGGAGATGGCAAAACAACTTTCCCGGATCCAAATGATCGAGCATCTCTGGAGTCTGACCGAAATTTTGAGCTCAGAATTCGTGATCGGGAAAGGAAGCTGATTAACAAGATTAAAAAGGCCTTAGCAAAAATTGAAGATGAGACTTTCGGGTTTTGCGAGATTTGCGGCGAACCAATCGATTTCAAGCGATTGGAAGCCAGACCCGTTACCACACATTGTATAGAGTGCAAAACGTCCGAAGAAGAAGAGGAAAAAATTCGCAAGAAATAACGTTTTTATTCTTACTCCCCGGTATTTTTTTAACATAAGGTCTTTGATTTGAGTGTCCCTCGAAATCCCGAGCCAGCCCAACTGGTAATAAGTGTACTGAGCGCGCAGTTGGATCCGGTAGAAACTTTAACGCCTGATCTTGAAGCGGTTTTTGGGCCGATTGAGAAAGTTTACGGCCCGTTGAAGTTCGATTTTACGACTTATTATGATATAGAGCTTGGCGTTGGAATTAGACGATGGGTTGTAACGCACGAAAGATTGTTTGACCCTGCGCGTCTAGCTGATCTCAAGATATCAACAAACAGGATTGAGCAAATACGCTCAGTTCAAGGTCGAAGACAGTTCAATCTGGATCCGGGGTCCATGACGCTTGGGAATTTTGTTCTGGCGACAGGGAAAAACAACGCTCACAGAATTTACCTAAGAGACGGAATTTTTGCGGATCTGACCCTGATATTCCGACGGTCGAGTTATAGGCCTATGGAATGGACGTATCCTGATTATGCGGATCCAGTTCTAATAGAAATTCTGAATCAAATCAGGGAATTTTATAAACGCAAGCTGGAGAAACCGCGTTGAATGAAAAATCGATCAAGAGTATGACCGGTTTCGGTCGTGGGAGACATTCCGACGGCGCTGTCGAGGTTATTACTGAGATTAGATCTGTTAATCAC